>NZ_JHVE01000010.1:0-127100 GCF_000619985.1 Prevotella sp. P6B4 | reverse complement strand
CCGCAAACCAACATCGAAGTTGAGACAATAAAAGAGTAAAAATATAAAACGGTAAAAAATTTAACAACAACACAAAAACAAAATTAGAATTATGGCACTTAAAGTTAAAGCACAGGAAAAGGTGATTTCTGAACTTGTGCAATTTTAGCACAGATTGACTTTTTTCCAGTTCACCCTCTTTTAAACATTAATTTTAATGGCTTGTTGAAGTGGCGGCGAGAATAATAGGTGACTGATGGATGCTTCAGGTCCATCACCATCGTCCAGGCTGTGCCCAGGAAGCCCTCACGCTGTGGTTGCGATACCGATGCAATCGCGCTAGTAAGCTGTTCCTGAGTCATCACACCACCGGTTTCGGAAAATCGCTCACATAGGACGTCATAACGCTTATCGCCAGGCTCCAGACCTGCATTCAGTTTCTGCTGGCACAGATAGTGATTGGTCACAGCTGGCGATTCTACCACTACCATTTTGTTGTCAACATATTCAAGTACCACCCTTCTGCCCGTTGCATCGGCCATAGCGTAGTGGTGGGCCGAACCTATGTCGGAGTGCATATCTATACCCTCGAGCAGATGCAGTGCCTCGTCAACGTTGGCCGCATTTTTCAGCATATATGGTATGGCGGCAGTCGTGGTCAGGTCGGGCTTGTTAGTGTGCTGATGTGTTTCGACAGTGTCGCCAGCCATTAGGTCGGCTATGGCAAGTCCCTTCTCATTGATACCGTCGAGAGCCACAAACAGGCCTGTAAGCGACATATACTGATTCTTAAATCCCTCTGGTTTGAAACCCTCGCCAAAGTTGTAGAACTCCACGTTAAAGGTAGTGATTGTTTCGTAGCCCTTGTCAGGTATGCAGTGCATCACCACACCAATGGCCGATGGAAAATCGAAGTTGCGCCCCATCAGTATGCCGCCATCAGGCGTACTTACCGTTAGTGCTGAACATCCGTATGACTGCTTTGATGTGCTGATTTCTGGCTTGTAGTGGCCCTTAGACAGGAATTCGATGGCGTATCCTGCCAACTGGTCGGCTTTTTCTATTCCGCCCTGCGCCATCAGTCCGTCAAAGCCGTCGTCGCCCGTGTACTCCATAAAATAAAGGCCGTCGTCCAGTTTCACGCACGAATTTGCACCTTTTACCAACGGACCAAACTCCATCCACACGGCAACTCCTAATAAGACAACCAATCCCAAAACGCTAAACAGCGTGATTTTTAATGCTTTCTTCATCAGTTTACAATTTAATTAATGTTTCTATTAATGTTATGTTTGATGCTGCAAAGATAATAAAATATTCGGGCAAAAACAAGGCTAATGGTAACTTTAATTGATTTTTATTTTGTTTTTCGCTCGATTTTCAGTACCTTTGCAGGCAAAATAGAAATCATAGAAAACAAATATGGCAAAAGAATTAAAAGAACTTACAAAAAGAGCCGACAACTACAGTCAGTGGTTTAACGACCTGGTAGTTAAGGCCGACCTGGCAGAGCAGAGTGCTGTACGTGGCTGTATGGTCATCAAACCTTACGGTTATGCCATCTGGGAGAAGATGCAGCAGCAGCTCGACAAGATGTTTAAGGAAACTGGTGCTCAGAACGCATACTTCCCCTTGCTCATCCCAAAGTCGTTCCTCTCGAAAGAGGCCGAGCACGTTGAGGGTTTTGCTAAGGAGTGTGCCGTAGTAACACACTACCGCCTGCGTGCCAAAGAGGACAAGAGCGGTGTTGAGGTTGACCCAACAGCTAAGCTCGAAGAGGAGCTGATTGTCCGTCCTACTTCGGAGACTATTATCTGGAATACCTATAAGAACTGGATTCACTCATGGCGCGATCTGCCCCTGATGTGCAACCAGTGGTGTAATGTGATGCGCTGGGAGATGCGTACACGCCCCTTCCTGCGTACCAGTGAGTTCCTCTGGCAGGAGGGCCACACAGCCCACGCTACCCGCGAGGAGGCCGAGGAGGAAGCACAGAAGATGCTGAAGGTATATGCCAAGTTTGCTGAGGAGTGGATGGCTGTGCCTGTAGTACAGGGCGTGAAGAGCGAGACTGAGCGTTTTGCCGGTGCGCTGGATACTTACACCATCGAGGCTATGATGCAGGACGGAAAGGCGCTGCAGAGCGGTACCAGCCACTTCCTGGGTCAGAACTTTGCCAAGGCTTTCGAGGTTACCTATCTTAATAAGGAGAACAAGCCTGAGTATGTATGGGCCACCTCATGGGGTGTTTCTACCCGCCTGATCGGTGCGCTCATCATGACTCACTCTGACGATAACGGACTGGTTCTGCCTCCACGTCTGGCTCCTATCCAGGTAGTGATTATTCCTATCGCCACCAAGCCTGAGCAGATGGAGCAGGTGAACAAGGAGGTTACTCCTATCATCGAGGCCCTGCGCGCTAAGGGTATCACCGTGAAGTTCGACGATGCTGACAACAAGCGTCCTGGCTTCAAGTTTGCCGACTACGAGTTGAAGGGTGTTCCCGTACGTCTGGTTCTGGGTGCTCGCGACCTGGAGAACGGTACCATCGAGGTAATGCGCCGCGATACGCTGGAGAAGGAGACACGCTCTATCGAGGGTATCACAGAATACGTAGAGCAGCTGCTGGAGGATATCCAGAAGAATATCTTCGAAAAGGCCAAGGCTTATCGTGATGCTCACATCTACGAGTGCGAAAACTACGAGGAGTTCAAGGAGAAGGTAAAGGACGGTGGATTCTTCCTGTGCCACTGGGACGGTACTGCCGAGACCGAGGCTAAGATCAAGGAAGAGACTCAGGCCACTATCCGCTGCGTGCCTTTCGGCGTAGAGCAGACACCTGGTGTGGATATGGTTACCGGCAAGCCCTCAAAAGCTCGCGTGATCATAGCTAGAAGCTATTAACATTGAACTTTGAACATTGAACTTTGAAGTTTGAAGTTTGAAGTTCGGTCAATGATATAGAAAGTAAAAGAGGAACCTTCTCAGGTTCCTCTTTTTTTAACCATAAACTAATATTCATAAAAAAAATCAAACATTACTTTATGGAGGCCGAAATATCACTTACCTCACGATAAACGATCTTCTAATTAACCTTAATAATCTAATACCATGAAAAACACTCTGCAAAGGTAGTTTTTTTCTTTTAGAATGCCATTAATTAGAAGTCGGAATCTGAAGATTTTAACGTTTGTTTAGCAAATCGTCGTCGCGCTTTACGATATTTTGCATTTTCAATCGCTTGATTCTTTGCGCCTGAATCCCGCTGAAACAGGGCTGCGCCAAGGGTTTCCAATCTACAGAATAATAGTGCACCCTACTCTCGCCATAAACAGAATCAACGGTGAAGGTTTCAACCATCACCACCACACTATCCATGAGCAACATATCAACACGCAAACCATCGCTCATACGAATAGACAAGCTATCGTCGGCAATAGATGTCATCTCACTGGTTCCACCCAGCGAGTTTTTTACCTCAGCCTTCATGCCCGAATCAAGGAAGTCGATGAAATCCAGACGATTGTTCTTTGAAAGATAAGGCATAAGGGAGTCAGGCATCTCCCTGAACACGTCGCGTATCTGGACGTCAGCAGCAGATGCCTGACTAAAAGTGGCGGCCATCAACAGGGCCATCAATATTTTCTTCATCCACGTGAAGGTCTTAAATCTTTAACACGAACGGCCTTGCCCTCACTCTGAGGCAACGAGCCCTTCTTTACAAGTTTTACTACTGGAGTGAGCAGAATCTCATCCTTGAGCGCACGCTGGATATCCTTCATCATCCGCTGCATCTCGGGATAGATCTCGGTCTCCAGGCTGTCGAGCTCAACTTCGACGGTCATCACATCGTTATCGTCGATGGTCTCGAGGGTAATCAGGTAATTGCTGCCCAAACCGGGATACTGCACCAGGATCTTCTCGACCTGCATGGGGAATACGTTCACACCCTTGATGATGAACATGTCGTCAGTACGACCCTTGATGCGGTCGATACGACGGTGGGTACGTCCGCACTTACATGGCTCGGCAATGATGCGGGTGAGGTCGCGCGTACGATAGCGCAGGATAGGCATCATAGTGCGGTCGAGGGTGGTAAGCACCATCTCGCCCATCTCGCCATCGGGCACTGGCTCGAGTGTATCCGGATCAACAATCTCAACGATATAGTTATCCTCCCACAGGTGCATACCGTCCTGATACTTACACTCGAAGGCTACACCAGGACCATTCATCTCGGTCATACCAAACGAGTTGTAGGCCTTTACGCCCAGCATACGCTCGATGCGGCGGCGCTGCTCCTCGGTATGAGGCTCGGCACCAATGCAAAGGGTGCGAAGCTTGGTGGTTGAGGGATCAACACCCTCCTCCTTGAACACTTCGGCCAAGCGGATGGCATATGATGGAATGGCGTGCAGACAGGTGGTGCCAAAGTCCTTTACGAACTTGATCTGACGTTTAGAGTTACCAGCTGCAGCAGGCACAGTCATGGCACCCAACCACTCTGCTCCATATTGGAAGCCAAGTCCGCCGGTAAACATGCCATAGCCGGATGAATTCTGAAACACATCGCTCTTGCGACAGCCTACCATATACAGGTTGCGGGCAATCATGTTGGCCCACGAGCAGATATCGTGCTCAGAATATACCACTACGCAGGGATTACCTGTTGTTCCGCTGGTAGAGTGGATACGAACGGCATCATCCAAATTGCCGCCAACAAGTCCAAACGGATAGTTATCGCGCAGATCCTGCTTCGTGGTGAAGGGAATCTTGCGAAGATCCTCAAGGCTATTGATTGAATCGGCCGTGATACCCAGTTTGCCTAAGCGCTCCTTGTAGAATGGCGATTTCAGGCAGACGTTGATCGTATCCTTCAGTTTTTTTACTTGCAACTGCTGGAGTTGCTCTCTTGGCATTGTCTCGAGTTCGGGCTGCCAGTACTCGCCATCGGGCTTTATGGTAGCCATAATCTTCTCGTCAGTCATATCTTATAGTTTATTATGGTTTATCATCATTATTGTTGTGCCAGCTGCATCATCATCACTGCCGACAGGCCTGCCGTCTCTGTACGCAAGCGACTCTTGCCAAGACTTACCGACACCCAGCCTGCCTTAACAGCTGCCTTCACCTCGTCGATTGAGAAGTCGCCTTCAGGCCCAACCAGAACCGTCACATCGTCAGAGTCGGAAGGTTTGCGTAACTCATCAAAAAGCTCGGTACGAGGCACTTCCTCATAGCAGTGAGCGATATATTTACGGCCCTCAAGCGGCTGTTTCAGGAAAGCATCAAAATGAACCATCTCATTGACCTGAGGTTTCCATGCCTTATGACTCTGCTTGACAGCTGCGGTGACAATCTTGTCAAGACGGACCAGCTTTACCAGTCGACGCTCAGAGAACTTGCAGTTCAGGAACGATACCTCGTCGATACCAACCTCGGTGGCCTTCTCCATCATCCACTCCATGCGGTCCATCATCTTGGTGGGCGCAATACCTAAGTGCAGGTGGCCTTTCCACTGGCGCTCCTGAGGCAGCTTCTCCAGGATTTCATAATAGCAGTGATGCGTAGCCGCCACTGTTACTTGAGCACGAAAGTAATTACCCTCACCATCCATCAGGAACAGCTCGTCGCCACTCTTCAGGCGCAATACACGCATGGCGTGCATGGCCTCATCAGTAGGTAACTCTGTCTGATTCTCAGCATCAGGCACAAAAAAATATCTTGCTTCCTTCATATCTGTTCTTTATTTCTTTTCCGGATGGAACACAAGGGCGAACGAAATGCCTACTACCAGTGCAAATGCAGCAAAGATAAACCAGCAAGTGGCCCAATTACCCTGCAGGAATCCATTCTCCCAATAACAATAATGGTTTACTATCTCGCCAGCAGCCAGTGTACCTATTGTTGCGCCAACACCATTGGTCATCATCATAAACAATCCCTGAGCCGAAGCCTTGATGCTGGGATCACATTCCTGATCAACGAAGATACCACCCGACACATTGAAGAAGTCGAAGGCCACACCGTAAACGATGCAAGAGAGAATGAACATGATAACGCCTGGCATAGCGGGGTTACCAACACCGAAGAATCCGAAACGGAATACCCAGGCGAACATCGACATGAGCATGACCACCTTAATACCATATCGTTTCAGGAAGAATGGTATCATGAGGATACACAGCGCTTCACTGATTTGTGAGATACTGGTAAGCAGTGTTGCGTTATTGGCTGCAAACGAGCTGGCAATAGCTGCATCGGCACTACCCTTGAAGCTGGTAATGAACGGACCGGCATAGCCATTGGTTACCTGCAGGCACATACCCAACAGGGCCGAGAAGATAAAGAACAGCGCCATATTGCGATTCTTGAACAGCTTGAAGGCATTGAGACCCAGGCTCTCGATGAGCGAAACCTTCTCCTTGACCACCACCTTACACTCGGGCAATGTGAAGCAATAGAAGCAGAGCACAATGCTGAGGATGCCTGATACAAAGAACTGCATGTAGGTATACTGGAACTTATAGGCGCTGTCGGCCAGCGTCATGCTGAAGCTGCCATCCTGCCATACGGCACAGTTAACAAACCACATGGTTACGATGAAGCCCACGGTGCCCAGCACACGGATGGGGGGAAAATCCTTCACGGTATCAAGTCCGTTGTTCTTCAGAATAGTGAAGGCAGCGGTATTCGACAAAGCGATGGTTGGCATGAAGAATGCCACACTCAGGGTGTAAAGCGTGATGAACAGTGCCTTATCGGGCAACTCATTGCCAAAGCCAGCCTGGAGGCCTAACCACCAGCAGCCCAGCATAAAGCCACCTGCTGCCAAGTGGCACAAGCCCAACAAGCGCTGTGGCTGAATATACTTATCGGCTACAATTCCCATCAAAGTGGGCATAAAGATACTGACGATACCCTGAATAGCATAGAACCAGGAAATCTTGTCGCCCAGTCCGGCCACTCCGAGGTAATTACCCATACATGTAAGATAAGCTCCCCAAACTGCGAACTCCAGGAAGTTCATCAATGATAAACGGAATTTCAGATTCATAATTGTTATACTCGATTATTGGTTCAATTATTCTTTTTCATCTGGCGCATTCTATTCACCTCGCCAATGGTGAGTGGATGGTCGTCCAAAGGCTTAACAGTATCAGGCGTCAGCACCTTGACACTATCACCCAGGGGTTTCGGAGCCATCGGCTGTTCAACCACCTTATTGTGGAAACGTATCAGCTGGATATTATTCACAAACAATATACAGAGATTATAGGTCAGCTCTGTTGCGGGGCGCATACCACACATCACAAATCCCTTGATCTCCTTCACACGCTCCTTGCAATAAGGTATGCGCAAAGAAGACGTGCCAGAAGATGATATGACGGTGTTTTGCTTGGTGGTACTATCGTTCTCATAGGTGATTGCCATATAGACTGTGGCCTGACGGTTTCCATTCTGCATCAGCCATGTGGTGTTGATATTCATGACAAAACTGTCGCCAGCATGAAAGGTTGTATCGGCTAACTGACGAAACGAATACAGATGATATGGACGGTCGTTGAGCAGCATCAGCATGCGCTCACCCTCCCACACATCTGTAGTATCGCCATTTAGCGAATTTGATGCAAAATTCTGCATCTCATTGATAGCGCCACCATACTTCTCGGCTTCGTCGTTCAGGCGGTTCTGCACATTCTTATAAATTTCCTGGAACCGGTCTGCACGCGTATAGTAATACACCAACGAAGAATCGAAAGCCGCCTGCGTAAATCCATGTTCATTCAGAACCGTTTCGAACGCAAGCCTGCGGTTATATTCCTCGTCACCACTCTGCTGAGCAGCTATACCTTGGGCTATGTGATAATCGTATAGCAGATCCTCCATGTCGTCAGGTTGAATATACTGTGACGGAACCTGAGGTTTACAGCTTACCAACATGGCTACAGCTGCCACCAGCTGGATGATATGTATAGCCTTACTCTTCAACTTGTTTCTCCTTACTCTTCAATGAAATCTTACTGATTTCTTCACGATAGAACAATAGCAGCAGGACAACACTGACACTGATACTGGCATCGGCGAAATTGAATACCGGGCTAAAGAACACAAAGTGCTCACCACCCACAAACGGCATCCACATAGGCCACTCTGTCTCAATCAACGGGAAGTAGAACATATCTACTACCTTACCCATCAAGAAAGGCGCATAACCAGTTCCGAAGTCAACGAAATACGACAGATAATAGGGCGACGACTCATTGAACATCAAGCCGTAGAACATGCAATCTATCAGATTGCCTGCTGCACCTGCCAGCACCATCGAAAGACATACAAGATAGCCCCAACGCGCATTCTTCTGTATCTGCTGCCAGATGTAATAACCCAGCACACAGATAGCAGCCACACGGAACAGTGACAACACAATCTTGCTGCCTAACTGCATACCAAAAGCCATACCCATATTCTCGATAAAAGTAATATAGAACCAATCTGTAATATGGATACTCTCATGGAGCGACATCGAAGTCTTTACCCAGATCTTGATAGCCTGGTCAATAAGGAGAATGGCGACTATAATAAATGTCGCCAGTCTGCCTTTGGTGATAAGTTTTCCTAAACTCACTTTTTCTGATTCAACTTTGACTCTACACTGAGGGTAGCATGTGGAACCGCACGAAGGCGCTCCTTGGGAATCAGCTTACCCGTGATACGGTCGATACCGTAAGTTTTGTTCTCGATACGAATCAATGCAGCCTTCAGGCCCTGGATGAACTTCTGCTGGCGGGCTGCCATCGAGATGAGTTCCTCTTTCGACTGGGTTGCACTACCCTCCTCCAATGCTTTGTATGTAGGTGATGTGTCATCTACATCATTGCTGTCCTCATTGGTCAGCACACGCATCATCTGGTCGTAATCACGTTTGGCCAAAGCCATCTTTTCATTGATAATCTGACGGAACTCTTCGAGCTCTTCATCAGTATAGCGAGTCTTCTCTGCCATAATAATAAATGTTTAGTTATTGATTATTTCTAATTCTTTGTAACTGTAATGTTCAACTTGAAGTCATCGAACTCAACCTCCTGGCCGTCATTAGGTTGTAGAGTAATATTATCGGCCAGAACCTGAGTCTTGATGTAGTCAGCGAAGCTATCAACAGCCTTCTTCACCTCATCGTTTGGAGCAATCACCACGCTAATACGATCTGTAATCTCGAAGCCACTCTCCTTACGAATATTCTGAATACGGTTGATGAGTTCGCGGGCCATACCCTCGTTCTTCAGCTCATCAGTCAGCTCAACCTCAAGAGCCACTGTCAGGTTACCCTCGTTAGCTACCAGCCAGCCTGGGATGTCTTCGCTGATAATCTCAACATCAACAGCCTCGACGGTGATATCCTGACCCTCGACATTGATACCGATGGTACCCTGCTTCTCGAGCTCGGCAATCTGCTCCTGTGTCAGGGCATCCATAGCGGCAGCTACACTCTTCATGAGCTTACCGAACTTCTTACCCATGGTACGGAAGTTACACTTCACCTTCTTAACCAGCACGCCAGCACCCTCAACGAAACGGAGTTCCTTCACGTTAACCTCGTTCATGATCAGGTCCTTAACGGCCTCGATGTGCTTCTTCTGAGTCTCGTCCACAGCAGGAATCATGATGGCCTGCAGTGGCTGGCGAACCTTGATATTCACCTTACGGCGAAGGGCCAGAACCATTGAGGTAATCTTCTGAGCCATCTGCATGCGAGCCTCGAGATCCTTATCAATCTGTGCCTCGTCGGCTACAGGGAACTTATCCAGGTGTACTGAGTCGAGCTCACCACCCAGGTCCTTATACAGCTGATCAGCATAGAATGGTGCGAATGGAGCCAACAGCTTGGCAACGGTCATCAAGCAGGTGTAGAGCGTCTGATAAGCCGAGAGCTTGTCCTCGCTCATCTCCTTACCCCAGAAACGTTTGCGGTTCAAACGAACAAACCAGTTAGAAAGGTCGTCGTTTACGAACGCGTCAATCAGTCGTCCGGCACGTGTTGGATCGTAGCCATCCAGCTCTTTCTCAACACCCTTGATGAGGGTATTCAGACAAGAGAGAATCCAGCGATCGATCTCAGGACGCTTCTCGAATGCCACCTGTGCTGCTGTTGGGTCGAAACCATCCACATTAGCATAGAGTGCGAAGAAGCTATAGGTGTTATAAAGTGTTCCGAAGAACTTACGACGTACCTCATCTACGCCCTCTGGGTCGAACTTCAGGTTGTCCCAAGGCTCAGAGTTGGTCATCATATACAGACGTACAGCATCGCTACCGTACTTGCCTATCATATCGAATGGGTTTACTACGTTACCCACGTGCTTCGACATCTTGTTACCCTTGGCATCGAGCACCAGACCTGAAGAAATAACATTCTTGAAGGCTACTGAGTCGAAAATCATGGTAGCAATAGCGTGCAGGGTGAAGAACCAACCACGGGTCTGGTCGACACCCTCGTTGATAAAGTCGCAAGGGAATGCGATACCCTTATCAATCAGATCCTTATTCTCGAATGGATAGTGGATCTGTGCGTATGGCATAGAACCAGAATCGAACCAAACGTCGATCAGGTCGGTCTCGCGCTTCATAGGCTTACCGCTCTCTGATACCAGTACGATGTTGTCAACGTATGGACGATGTAGGTCGATCTTATCGTAGTTCTCCTTGCTCATATCGCCAGGAACAAAACCATTGTCCTTCAATGGGTTGCTCTGCATGAAGCCTGCCTTAACAGCCTTCTCAATCTCGTTGTAGAGTTCCTCTACCGAACCGATGCAGATTTCCTTGCCATCCTCGTCGCGCCAGATAGGCAGTGGTGTACCCCAGAAACGTGAACGAGAGAGGTTCCAGTCGTTCAGGTTCTCCAGCCAGTTACCAAAGCGGCCTGTACCAGTGCTCTCGGGCTGCCAGTTGATGGTCTTGTTCAATTCGAACATACGCTCCTTCTTGGCAGTTGAACGAATGAACCAAGAATCCAATGGATAATAGAGTACGGGCTTATCGGTACGCCAGCAGTGAGGATAGTTGTGCACGTGCTTCTCAATCTTGAGTGCGGTGCCCTCCTGCTTCATCTCCATACAGATAACGATGTTCAGGTCCTCAGCCTTCGCTGCAGCCTGCTCGTCGTACTTGCCATCCTTGTTGAACTCAGGTGCATAGGCGTTCTTCACGTAGTCACCAGCGTGGTGACCGTATGCCTTTACATCTACACACTTCTCAACAAAGTTATTATCCAGTTCGTCCATCACATAGTACTTACCCTGGAGGTCGACCATTGGACGTGTCTCACCTTTCTTATTAATAAGGAACAGACTTGGGATATGGGCATCCTTAGCCACCTTGGCGTCATCAGCACCGAAGGTAGGCGCAATATGTACGATACCGGCACCATCCTCTGTGGTTACGTAATCGCCAGGAATCACACGGAAAGCCTCGCTCTCCATCTCTACAAACTGATCCTTGCCATTCTCACCAGCGAATACTTTCTCAGGATGTGCAGCTGCATACTCCTTCACGTAGTCGGCAGCGTTCTGATCGAGCTTAGCCGAGGGCTTAACCCAAGGCATCAGCTGCTGGTACTTCATGCCAACCAGTTCCTCACCAGTATAACGACCAACAATGCGATAAGGCACAAACTTCTCGCCCTTGTTGTATTCAGGCATCTCATCGCCATCGGTGATATTACCCTCAGGTGAGAGATAAGCATTCAAGCGGCTCTCGGCCAGTACGATGGTCATCTTCTCGCCATTATAGGCATTGTATGTCTGTACAGCTACGTAATCAATCTTCGGTCCTACGCAAAGTGCAGTGTTCGAAGGCAATGTCCAAGGAGTGGTTGTCCAGGCTACGAAGTAAGCCTCACCCCACTTGGTCCACTCTTCCTTAGGATTGAGAGCCTTGAACAGGGCAGTAACAGTGGTATCCTTCACATCGCGATAGCAACCTGGCTGGTTCAGCTCGTGTGAGCTCAGACCAGTACCTGCACCTGGCGAATATGGCTGGATGGTGTAACCCTTGTAAAGCAAGCCCTTCTTATAGAACTGCTGCAACAGCCACCACAGTGTCTCGATGTATTTGTTGTCGTAGGTAATGTAAGGATTATCCAAATCAACGAAATAACCCATCTTCTCTGTGAGGTCGCGCCACTCCTGTGTGAACATCATCACATTCTCGCGGCACTTCTTATTGTAATCCTCGGTTGAGATGTACTTTTCTGATGCTTTATTATCGATATCCGCCTTGGTAATACCCAACTCCTTCTCGACGCCCAACTCTACAGGCAGTCCGTGAGTATCCCAACCAGCCTTACGCTTCACCTGATAACCCTTCATGGTCTTATAACGGTTGAAGGTATCCTTAATGGTACGCGCCAACACATGGTGAATACCAGGGTGTCCATTTGCAGAGGGAGGTCCCTCAAAGAATACAAACTGAGGACATCCCTCACGCTCATCTACCGAGCGCCAGAATACATTCTTCTCACGCCACATCTCCAGGATATCATTGTTAACCTGGGTCAGATTCAAGCCGTTATGTTCTGCAAACTTCTTTGCCATATTCTAACTTTTTTAGCTTCTATTTTTTAACCTTTATTATTTAGCGTGCAAAGGTAGTGATTTTATCTGACCTGACCAAAGAAATAAATAATTTTAAGATTTACATATCAAAAAATGCAGAAAAATTTCTCTTTTCTATTTTTTTTCAGTATATTTGCCCTCAGAATTCCAATAATAGCAACTTAAAACAGTTTATTTATTAACGTATGATTACCTTTTCAATGATTTTGCAGCTCTGTATCGTACTCGGTGCACTGTGGGTAGGCTCTCGTTATGGCAGTTTGGCATTGGGAGCAATTTCAGGAATCGGTTTGGCCATTCTCGTGTTCGGGTTCGGATTGAAACCCGGCTCACCTCCAACCGACGTTATTTACATCATCATCGCAGCTGTAACATGTGCTGGCATCATGCAGGCTTCAGGCGGTATGGACTGGCTGATACAGATAGCAGAGAAGATGCTGCGCAAGCATCCCGACCACATCACGTTCTTCGCGCCATTGTGTACATTCTTCCTCACCGTATTGGTAGGAACAGGTCACGTGGTTTACACACTGATGCCTATTATCTGCGACATCGCGCTGAAGAAAGGTATCCGCCCGGAACGCCCCTGTGGTGTTGCTTCGATCGCCTCACAGGTAGGTATCACCTGTTCGCCTATCGCAGCAGCTGTCGTGGCATTCGTCACCATCTCTAATGCCAACCACTTCGACATTACGATTCCACGCGTGCTGATGGTCAGCATTCCTGCTTGTGTCTGCGGACTGATTGCTGCTGCAGCTGCTTCCTATCATCGTGGTCTCGACCTCGATAAAGATCCAGAATTCCAGAAAAAGATTGCTGATCCTATTCAGCGAGAGTATATCTATGGCTCTAATGCCACAACACTCGACAAGGAGATCCCACAGTCGGCCAAGAATGCTGTATTCATCTTCCTGGGTGCGCTGGCTATCATCGTCATGTTTGCTGCCCTCCCCGACCTATTACCATCATATCCTACGGTAAAGGCTGTTAAGGGTGCTGGCGATCTGACACTTGTAAGTGGCGTTACCATCTCTGCCTCAACGCTGGCTAAGGCAGGTGTTGTAGCCGAGGGATTCACAGAGAAAGGCATGGTTGACCTGAAGATGAACCTGGTGATCCAGATTGTCATGATTTCTGCTGCCGCCCTGATGATCATATTCTGTAAAGCCCAACCCAAAAAGGCTGTAGCTGGTCCTGTATGGCAATCGGGTATGGTAGCCGTTGTGGCCATCTACGGCATCGCCTGGCTGGCTGATACCTACTTCTCAAATTACATGAGCGAGATGCAGGCTATGCTGGCTGATATCGTAAAAGAATATCCATGGAGTATTGCTTTTGTATTCTTCCTGGTGTCTGTGCTCATCAACTCGCAGGGAGCTGTAGTGGTAGCCATGTTACCATTGGCATATAAGCTGGGAATCCCCGGACCTGTCCTGTTAGGTGTACTGCCCGCTGTTTACGGTTACTTCTTTATCCCTAACTACCCATCGGATATCGCCACCGTCAACTTCGACCGCTCGGGTACTACGGTAATCGGTAAATACCTGTTGAACCACTCGTTCATGATGCCTGGTTTGATCAGCGTATTCACCTCTACGATAGTAGCTTATCTGCTTTCAATGATATTCTACTAAAAGGCATAAAAATAGCCCTCGCCAATGTGACGAGGGCTTCTTTTTTTATGTATAAGCTTTAAAGATTCAAGCTCTTCTTCAGGGCCTCGATCTTCTCTTCAGCAGCCTTGCAGCAGCGCTCGTAATCGGCAGCATCCTTAAAGCTAGCATCCTTCACCTCGGTGTAGAACTTAATCTTTGGCTCGGTACCTGAAGGACGAACCGATACCTTTGTACCATCCTCACAGAACCACTGCAGAACGTTGCTGGTGTCAGGCATATTCAGCTTCTCAACACTACCGTCGGCCTTCTTAGCCTCGAGTGTCTTGTAGTCCTTCCACAGGCAAACCTTGCTACCACCCAGCTCCTTTGGAGGATTAGCGCGGAAGTCGGTCATCATCTGCTTAATCTCATCGGCACCGGTCTTACCAGGACGAACCACATTGATGGTTACCTCCTTAGAGAATCCGTACTCCTTGTAGATGTTCATCAGCAGGTCGTACAGAGTCATACCGTTGTCGCGAGCCCAAGCTGCAATCTCACAAATCAAGCAGATAGATGCTGGAGAATCCTTATCGCGAACCTTATCGAATGGCAGGAATCCGAAGCTCTCCTCACCACCACCGATATACTTCTTCACGCCCTCAGAGATGCGGATCTCGTTGGCAATCCACTTAAAGCCTGTATAGCAGTCGCGATACTCTACACCGTTCTTCTTAGCAATCTCAGCAATAACCTCGGTAGTAACAATGGTCTTTACCAGGAACTCGTTACCCTTCAGCTGGCCGAGCTTCTTCTTGTTGGCAATGATGTACCATGAGAACATCATACAGGTCTGGTTACCATTCAGGATCTCCCACTCACCCTTAGCATTGCGGCAAACAATAGCCAAGCGGTCGGCATCCGGGTCAGAAGCGATGACCAGGTCGGCATTCAGGCGTGTACCCAACTTCATACCAAGAGTCATAGCCTCAGCATTCTCTGGGTTAGGACTAACTACTGTTGGGAAATTACCATCGATAACCATCTGCTCGGGAACCACATGGATATTCTGGAAGCCCCATGAACGCAGTGCCTCAGGAATGATTACACGACCAGTACCGTGCATAGGGCTGTAAACGATGTTCAGATCCTTCTGGCGCAGGATAACATCCTGATCTACCATAGCCTCCTTAACAGCCTGCAGGTAATCCCAGTCCATCTCACCACCAATGATGTCGATAAGTTCCTTGTTGCCTTCGAACTTAACATCCTCGATCCTAACCTTGTTCACCTCGTCGATGATACCCTTATCGTGTGGAGCCAGCACCTGAGCACCATCGTCCCAGTAAGCCTTGTATCCATTATATTCGCGAGGATTGTGTGAGGCTGTTACGTTAACACCTGCCTGACAGCCAAGCTGACGGATGGCGAATGAAATCTCCGGTGTTGGACGCAGACTCTCAAACAGATAAACCTTAATGCCATTAGCTGAGAAGATATCAGCTACAGTCTCAGCAAACATACGACCATTGTTACGGCAATCATGACCAACAACAACCGAACTCTGCTTGCCAGGGAATGCCTTCAGGATATAATTGGCAAAACCCTGTGTAGCCATACCTACAATGTACTTATTCATACGGTTGGTACCAGCACCCATGATACCACGAAGGCCACCTGTACCAAACTCCAGATTCTGATAGAAAGCATCAATCAGCGCAGTCTTGTCAGCATTGTCAAGCATTGCCTGTACTTCCTTACGTGTCTCCTCATCAAAGGCTGGAGAAAGCCATTCCTTAGCCCGTGCCTCGCACTGAGCAATCAATTGAGAATTGTCTGCCATAGTCTTACTTGATTTATCTCTTTAGATTGTTACTTAATTCCATTTTACAAAGATACGCAAAAATACAAAAGGATAGGCGAAAAGCAGAATCTATTTATAGAATCTTAACTTTTCGCCTAACCACATATCACGTTCTATGATGTTACCTACTCTTCAACAGTTTGTCTATCTCATCAAACTGCTTACCCATATTCAGGTTGAAATAAATCCTATAAAGTGCTGGTGCCCATTTATCCACCTCGTCAGGAGCCATCTCACGGTATTTCTCCATATAAGGACGGGCCTTATCATACATTTTCTTTATCTGGTTCTTGTACTTACGTGAGTCCATGCGCTGAGCGATATTCAAGCAAGCGATACCGCCATTATAGTAAATATCTGGCATATCAGGCTGCTGCTGTATCAACTGGTCACTGTACTTCAAACAGTCGCCATACTTTCTCAGATTCAGCATCACTGTGCTCTTGGCAAAAAGGAACAGCTGATTCAGTGTGTCAGTCTTTAACGCCTCGTTAACCACACTATCAGCCATCTGATAGTCGCCACGGCTATTGTAGATATCCATCAGTCGAGGGAAAAAGTAGTTTGAATTGGGATACTTTGAGAATCCCTGCCACAAAGTGGCGATATGCATAGAATCCTCCTCCAATTTATCCCAGGCCTCGGCCATATACTGTAAGGTATACTCAAGTTTGGCTTCATCACGTTGTGCTGTTGATGCATGACGCAATACCAACACAGGATCATCCAGTCGATAGCCACAATATGTAGCCCAGTAGGCCACCTCCCCCATCTTTGGATCCTTGTACATCAGGTCATAGCCCTCGAACAAAGGCTGACGATCACAATCCAGATAGGTTTCGAAAAGACTATACGCCTTTTTGAAATCACCTTTCTTCAGATGATGGGCTCCACCATAATAGATGTTCGGGCGATATGTCAGCATCTTGGCTGCATTCGCCTTGCGATATTCAGGACGGCTCTTGCCATTCTTATCAGGGAGAGCATCCACAGAGTCGAGTTTCTCAGCGACTATAAACATACGCTGAGCCAGATCGAAGAATTTTGTTGTGTCAACCTGCTGCTTGATATACATCTTTTCATTGATGGCCAGATACTGTTTTTCTACAGCCTGCAACCATATATCATAGATACGGGTATTCCGACGATTGGCAGAATCCTTCAGCAAATCGGTCATCAGTGTCTCCGCTTGCTCAATATTTTTACCACTCTTCAATATCGTTCGTGCATCACCAATCTGTTTACGCTGAGCACACATCGTAGTACTCAACATCAGTGCACAAAGGGGCAATATAATTTTTATCTTCATCCAGTTTATACCTAATTATCTGTCTAAGCGGTTGCAAAGGTATAAAAAAAATCCATAAAATATTTGGAAACTACAGATTTTTTAGTTATTTTTGCAACCATAGAATCTACATAGCGCCTTTTGGACAATGAAAAAGAAGTATTTATTATGGGGTTACGCAGTGATTGCGATCTGTAGTATTGTCATCCTGATAACTATTACCATCACATCTGTTGCTGGCATTAAGGCCACACGTAACCGTATGTCGAATCCCGAGAATCGCAGAGCCATTTATGACACTGCAGCTAAAGTTACACGCGACACTGGTCTCAAATTTCCCGACTTTCGCATTCAAGAGCAGAAGGCGGGCGAGTTTATTGCGGATGGTGCCTTGTGGCAAGATACACTGGTTGTTTACTTCTACAAAGGTATCAGCAAAGATGTGTTCCGCTCATTTGAAGAGCGTGCCAAGACAATTTCCGAAACAAACGACACCACCAAAAGTGTACGTATCGACAGTCTGAACTATTACTACCAGGACCGCTATGTAAGCGGATTCCGCTCGTCAGTCATGGTACATATCAACCGCAACTCACAATACGGCGAGATTATCTACGGCAACTGGTCAGACAAAACAAAATAGATTCGTCAGATACAAAAACAAACGAACCCTACTGCCATAGTAAGGGTTCGTTCTTATTATATATGATATTCTAATTATTTCTTATCGTCGGCCTTCTTTGTATCAGCAGCCTTGGTATCAGCAGCAGGTTTAGCAGATGGCTTGTAACGCTTGTTCAGACCATTGATAACATCCTGAGTGATATCATACTTCTTATTCCCCATCAGGATATTGTCACCAGCCTTAGAAAGGATCAGATCAAACTTCTTGTCCTGGTTGTATGCTTTCAGGAAATTCTGAAGAGAATCACGCAAAGCCTCGTTAAATTTAGCAGTCTCCTGAGCCAGCTCTCCCTCAAGACGAGCCTGGAGCTCCTGAAGATCGCGCTGCTGACGCTCAATGGCAGCCTGCTGGCTGGCAGCCTGCTCACGGCTCTGGAAGCCATTGTTATTCAACTTCTGCTGGAAGTTATTTACTGCAGCCTGTAAAGCATTACCCTTCTGATTCAGTGTATTGCGCGCATTGTTACTCTTCTTCTGCAGGGTAACACTGTAGTCCTTGGCAAAATCATACTGAGTCATCAGCGAGTCAACCTCTACATAAGCGATTTTAATACCCTCACCACTTGCAGCAGCAGCGGGTGTTTCATCCATCTTTGGACTCTGGTTGTTGCACGATGCCATCATAGCTGCGATGGCCAGTGCTGAGAAAATGTACTTTTTCATTTCAAATTTTATTGTTTTTGATTAATTCATATCTATCGCTCGGATACAGCATGCCTGCTTTTCGACCGCATCTCACGATCCTGATCCATTACGCAGTGAATACCACGCTCCTTCATTGCTTCTGAATCGTGGATATGCTGTGATGAGAACTCGCCATTGCGCTTGAAAAGCACCTTAACGAGCAAAAATGCCATGCCTATAGCAATTATTAACGTGGTTATGAGTAGAGTCTCAATCATTTTTTATATCTTTGCGGCTGCAAAGTTAAGCATTTTATATCGAAATCAAACAAAAAAAGCATTAATAATGAATAAAAACGATTTAAAACCTGCAGTTGTGTTCGCAGAATTTGCGAAGATTAACGAAATTCCACGCCCTTCTAAGCGCGAGGAGAAGATGATTGAGTATTTGAAACAGTGGGGTGAGAGCCACCAATTGGATACAAAAGTTGACGAGACTGGCAACGTGATTATCCGCAAACCAGCCACCAAGGGCATGGAGAACCGCAAGACTGTTATCCTTCAGAGCCACATGGATATGGTGTGCGATAAACTGGTTGACGTAGAATTCGATTTTGACAAGGATGCCATCAAGACCTATGTAGACGGTGAATGGCTGACTGCCGAAGGAACCACACTGGGTGCCGATGATGGTATAGGTTGCGCCATTGAGTTGGCCATCCTGGCAAGCGATGATATCGAGCATGGCCCTATCGAGTGTGTATTTACCCGTGACGAGGAGACAGGTCTTTCTGGTGCCGAGGGTATGAAAGCAGGATTTATGACAGGCGACTACCTCATCAACCTTGACTCAGAGGATGAGGGCGAGATTTTCGTATCCTGCGCGGGTGGTCGTAACACCACTGCCAAGTTCACCTTCAATCGTCAGCAGCCTGCTGAGGGCAGTTTCTTCATGAAAGCCCAGCTCAAGGGATTGGTTGGCGGACACTCTGGCGACGATATCAACAAGAAGCGCGCCAACGCCATCAAGATTCTGGGTAGATTCCTCTATCAGGAGATGAACCGCTACGAGGGCATCCAACTGGCACAGTTCCATAGTGGAAAGCTGCACAACGCCATTCCACGCGATGGTCAGTTTGTGATTGCCGTACCAAACGAGTTAAAGGAGAATGTAAAAGCCGACTGGAACGTATTTGCAGCTGAAGTTGAAGACGAATTCCACGTTACAGACACACAAATGGTATGGTCGATGGAGAGCACCGATGCTGAGCCTGTGATTGATCCCGCAGTTGCCAAAAACTTTGTATGGGCCTTGCAGGCTGTTGATAATGGTATCTATGCCATCTGTCAGGACGAAGCATTGGGCGGTATGGTCGAGACCTCGTCGAACATTGCCAGCATCCACTCTTCAGAGAAGAACATTGAGATACTGAGCAGTCAGCGCTCTAACGTCATGTCAAACCTCGACAATATGTGCGCCACTATCCGTGCAGCTTTCCAGCTGGCAGGAGCTGAGGCCACTTCGGGCGATGGCTATCCCGCCTGGAAGATGAAAGCGAACTCAGAACTTCAGAAGATTGTACGCGAAAGCTATGTGAAACTGTTTGGCAAGGAGCCCGTAGTTCGTGGAATCCATGCAGGCTTGGAGTGCGGTCTGTTCTCAGAGCGCTACCCACAACTGGATATGGTAAGCTTCGGCCCCACCCTGCGATTTGTACATACTCCTGACGAGCGCCTGCTCATCCCAACCGTACAGATGGTATGGGATCATCTGCTTGATGTTCTTAAAAACATTCCACAGAAATGATCAAGTCTCGCGCGTACATTATTAATATAACTATTTGCTTGGGTGTGCTGTTTCTCGCTTCGTGCGGCAAACAGCACACTGCTGAGCAAACGGTGAAGGATTTTGTTGCCCAGAATATGCAAGAAGGCGTAGAAACTTCTGGTTACGATTTCGCTGATTTGGGCACAACCCGCCACATCAACGACTCACTTGTGACAGAAATGAGGAAAAAAGGTGCTGACTTGTTTAAAAGCGGTATTCAGTATGACAAAGCGCCCCAAGGCGACATGTTCTATCTGAGAATGAGATACTTATATAAGGGTGATACACTACAGAACACCTTTTACTTAGACTCTACCCTAACTCACGTAGTTGCTTTTAAATAACTTTTTTCGAAAAAACTTCCCCAAAAATTTGGTGGATTCGAAAATTAGTCGTACCTTTGCACCCGCAAACAAGGAGATAACCCCAAGGTTTAGAACTCCAAGGTCCTTTTGGAAGGATGGGTGAGTGGCTGAAACCAGCAGTTTGCTAAACTGCCGTACGGGTTCCCGTACCGGGGGTTCGAATCCCCCTCCTTCCGCCAAGGGGAGTCTCTGCGAGTGCATTTTGAAATGTTGGTCGATTCATCTAATGGTTAGGATACAAGATTCTCAATCTTGGCATAGGGGTTCGATTCCCCTATCGACTACATCAACAACTGCTTACATGAGCAGTTATTTTTTTCAAAAATAGCTTGATTGTTCTCGCTGCACGGTCGATTCATCTAATGGTTAGGATACAAGATTCTCAATCTTGGCATAGGGGTTCGATTCCCCTATCGACTACAAAAAAAGAGCTTCCGATTTTTCGGAAGCTTTTTTTGTATCATCATTATTGAATCCCTAAGGAATCAATAACGATGAATCGCCATAGCTCAGGAAACGGAAATCATTTTCCAGAGCATAATCATATATCTTATGCCAGTCGCCCTTGACAAAGGCACTAACCAGTAGTAGTAGAGTCGACTGTGGCTGATGGAAATTGGTTACCAGCATTTTCACGATGTGATAATCATAGCCAGGAGCAATGATAATCTGGGTACTGCTATGCAACACCTCAAGTCCGTGGGCGTCCATCCAAGCACCTAATGCAGTCAGCGAATCTACCGTGCTAACAGTGGTAACAGTATCGTATGGTTCCCACTGGTTGACATGCAAATCCGACTCAGATGCTTCCGGGTTCTGCATCACCTTAAGTCCCATATAATACAAGCTCTCGAGTGTACGAACACTTGTTGTTCCCACAGCAATAGCGCATCCATCGTGAGCAATCAGCTTGCGGATAGTATCGCGGCGTACGGAGATATACTCCGTATGCATCTCGTGGCCCTCTATCTCCTCACTCTTAACAGGCTTGAAGGTACCTGCGCCAACATGCAGTGTCAGTTCCTCACGTTCTATACCATGAGCATCAACAGCAGCCAGTACCTCTGGCGTGAAATGCAGACCTGCAGTAGGAGCAGCCACGCTCCCCTTAATCTTGCTGTAAACAGTCTGATACGTAGTTTTATCACTCTCCTGAGTTTCACGATTCAAATAGGGAGGTATAGGCAGTTCGCCCATAGCGTCGATAATCTCGGCAAACGACACCCCACCCGTCCATTCGAAATCTACTCGATGCGATGTGCCATGAATGGGACCGCGTGTGGCACACACCTCAATCTGCTGCCCCTTCACATCGATGGTGCGACGCAGCGTTCCTTCCTTCCACTTCTTCAAGTTGCCCACCAGACAATACCAGGCACAGCGTTCTGAGGTCTGGAACATCAGCTCATAGTCTGAAGGCGCTGCTGGCTCTAACAAGAACACCTCGATAAGTGCACCTGTATCCTTACGGAAATGCATACGTGCCTGTATCACTTTGGTATTATTAAACACCATCAGAGCGCCCTTGGGCAGATATTCTGGCAGGTTGTAAAACACGTCCTGACTTACTTCGCCCTTGCGATAAACCAGCAGTTTTGAATGATCACGCTGGCTGAGAGGAAACTTGGCAATACGCTCATCGGGCAGCGGATAGTTATAATCATTAATACGAATATGTCGTGGATCTGAATTCATATAATACAAGCTTTAATCAATACAAATGTTAATGTGAAAACAAAAATGGCAACTGGCCAGTTACAATCCTGACGACGGTAGCACGTGGTTGTGTACTGCGAAGGATTGAGATTGCGAGGCGTGTACATACTACGCGTAAGTCGACGATAGAGGAAATAAACGGCTGTACCTACAGTAAATCCCCAGCTGATACCAACCAGGATATCGCCAGGAAAATGAACACCTAAATACATACGGGTCCAACAATTGGTAAGCGACCAGACAATCAATGTTAAAGACAGTCGACGACTGCGAACCAGCCAACCGAAAAAGGTTGCGATGCTCATGGTGTTAGAGGCATGCGCTGAAAAGAAACCATATCTCCCGCCACGATAGCCATCAACAATATCGACCAATGTACCGATCTCCGGATCGTGAGTAGGGCGCCAACGAGCCACCAGAGGCTTAACGATCTCGTCATCAACCGTACCAGCCAGCAACACGCACAACCCTGCGCCACATAACACATACAGTAACCTACGGAAGTTATCGTTGTTCTTCATGACCATATAGAACAATCCCAAATAGAGCGGCACCCAGGTAAGTGCATGGGTGAGCGTACGGACTGCGTGGTCGAGGAACAGCGAATCGCTACCATTGACAGCTAATAAAAGCTGACGGTCGATATCAGAAAGCATCTCTATCATATCATCTCTATCTTCTTACTTTCCAACCATCCTTTCTTACCATCAGCCAAGCGGATTTCGCGCCAGTTCTTCATCGAGCTGTCGGTAATAACCACCTTGGACCCCTCGTGCAGGATAAAGAGATCAGTACCATTCTGGGCTGGTGTACTCTTAACCGTTACCGATGGCGCCACTACAATGGCACTCTGGCGATACAACAACTGCTGACGCTGCTGCCAGGCAAAGATATTGCTGACCACAAACAACGCCAAAAGAGCAAAACCGCCAAAGAATCCCACCTTCTGCATCCACACACGGCCAGAAAAGAGGTAAACCAGGAAGAGACCGATAACCAGTACTAAAGCGACAAGAGCCGTGCGAGCCCATCCATCAACACTCATCAGATTAACCAATGAACGATACCATGTAACGAAAAACATCTCACTTTCAGGCACAATCTTATCAATGGTCTTTGAACGGGCTATCTGCAAGTTAAAGCGGATATCGCCATCACCAGGTGAGAGCAACAAGGCACGTTCGTAATTCAGAACAGCACGTGTGATATTCTCTGTACGATAATAGGCATTACCCAAATTATAGTATATCTCAGCCGAAGCACCATTCTTAAGAAGGCTTTCATAACCTTTGATAGCTTCCTGATAATTACCATTGACATAAGCAGAATCGGCCTCTGCCTTGGTAGCAGCATTGGCAGCCATTGGTGCCAGGAGCAACAGTAAGATAACAGTTGAAACCTTCTTGCCGCCTTTCTTCATGGCCCCTTCAATCTCCTCAATAGCCAAGATGGCCTTATCGTAAACCTTATTCATATTTCCCTTTGGATCACCAGGCGCATAGCGCTCAAATTCACACTCGTCAATAGCACCAATAAACTTATCGATAATAGACTGGTGAACACCACGATCTGCCAGTTTCTGACTGATATTGTCGTGCGAGAGCTGAGCAACAGGAATAGTCAGTTTATCGCCTACATAGCCCCATAGTGCACGGAGCACCTCGTCGTAGAACTCACCAGGTTTGTTATCCGTCATGAGTCGCGAAGCCTTTTTCAGACGCTTCGTTGCCACCTTGTTTGCTTTCTTGCCACGCATCTTTGTAACATTTGCATTATCAATGGCACGCTGGCGGAAAATGATAAACAAAGTCATGAAAACAAGAACCAACGCTACAAGGGTAACCCAATAAGCCGTTGAGCCGAAGAAGAAGTCATCAACAGGATGCTGCTTAACATCGCCCGTCTTAATAAAACGGATATCCTTATTTAGCTCCTGCAAATCTTCCTGACCAGAGAAATCGCTAACCGAGGAAGTGCCAGAACCTTTGTCTACATCCAGATGGAAAGCCTCGCTCTTAACTGTCTCGTAGCGCTTGGTCGTCGTATCAAAATAGGTAAACTCCACAGGTGGCAAATCATATTTGCCCTGATGGCGCGGCACAATCAGGATATCGTAAATCTTCGATCCCTCAATACCTGCTGTCGTCAGTTTGGTTTGCTCAGTAACCTTAGGCTCATACTTATCAAAATCCTTTGGCAGCGTGATAGAAGGCTGCTTGATCAGTTTCAAGTTACCTGTTCCACTCACAATAACACGCAACGTGATAGGATCATTAGCCTTAGTCTCTGTCTTATCGAGCTGAGCCGAAATATTAAACTTACCCACCCCACCAGAGAATGAAGCAGGACGCTGTGGCAGCGGATCAACCTGAATCTCAATGCCAGGCGCTTCGATTTTCTTTTTCACTTCCACATAACCTGAGCCACCATTGAAGAAAGCTTCAAAGGGATCAACATTACGATTCTGCTGGACAACGATTCCCTCAAAGGTAATGGCAGGAATATGTAATTTACCTGTGGTCTGTGGGAACATGACATACTGGCTCCAGGTACAAGTGCGATACGGACGTCCGTTAATCGTCTCGACAGAGAAAGACTTCTGCTGAGGCAGATCAACCTCCTGCGTATAGAAACTCTTCAGATCAGGCATATCGCCACGAAGCTGAGTGAGCTGAACCAACGTATATACCTTATAGGTGAGCAGAATCGGCTCCTGCTCAAACACGCGCTTCTTGTTAGCACTCACCTTAATAAAGAGGTCGCTACCCGAGATACGGCTACCCATGTCGCGCACCTCTTCGCCAGCATTACCGTTCTGATTACGCGAAGAACCTGCGGAACCTGACACCTTGATAGTCAACGTATTAGAAGCAATTTTCTTTCCATCAACTACCACATGAGCTGCAGGAATGGTGAACGAGCCCCCCTTAGTAGCAGCTACAATATAAGTATAGGTGATAGATGAGGTGGAGCTGGTATGACCATTAATCATCTGATAGCTCGACTGCATAGAACGGTTAGGCCCTATGAGCACTTCGAACTCTGATGGGATATTACCAGCACGGAAGTCAGATACATTTTGAGTATTGACCGTATACGACAACCGGAACTGTTCGCCCACCGCTACATGCGAAGGCGCAGATGCAGTAAGAGTTTGAGCCAGCAAACTTAAAGGCAAAAAGGTTAAAAGGTAAAAGGGCAGAACCCATTTCACCCACCTTTGCACCTTATCAAATGTAATATTAATCATTTTTTCGTTCTTACCTTTTTACTTTTTTACCAATTCTTTAATACATTACGACGCTGCGGCTGTTGCTGCTGTTTCTTCATCTTGTCCTGTGTCATCTTCTCATTCTGGATGGCCGCATTCAAGAGTTGTTCTGCATTGTCTTTACTCATCTGAGGTTTCTGCTGCTGTTGCTGCTTGTCGTCTTTCTTATCTTGTTTCTGATCTTTCTGATCATCTTTTTTCTGATCATCCTTCTTTTGATCATCCTTGTTAGGTTGATTCTGCTGCTGTTTCTGGTCTTGCTTCTGTTTCTGATGTTTGCAGAGAACCAGATTGTATCGGGTCTCATCATCATTAGGATTCAAGCGCAAAGCGTTCTTATAGGCTTCAATAGCCTCGCCATACATCTTGTGAGTCTGACAGATAACACCCATATTATGATAGGCTGCCGACTTACGCAACGGACTCGTCTCCATACGGGCCGCCTGTTCAAACTGCTGAACAGCTGCCGAGTCCTTCTTCTGCGCCAACAGCGCGTTTCCAAGGTTATAAGCAGCCTGCGGATTCTTAGGATTCTTCTCAACGGCTTTGCGGTATGATACCTCTGCCTTATCATACTGCCCCAAGCGGAATTGTTTATTACCCTCACGGATATACTGACGATCGGACGTTTGCGCACAAACGGTTGAAGCAACCATCAGCAATAACAGCGTGGCAACAGTCTTCTTCCTCGTCCCAAAGAGCGAGAGACGTTTAATCAAAGGATTGCGACGGTCGAAAATACATATTTCGAGAATCAACAGCAATAAGGCAAGGATAGCTACAGCCTGGAACTGCTCATCAAATTCGCTATAAACAGTACTCGTCGTCTCCTTTTTTGCCAATTTGTCGAGTTCGTTGTCCAACTGATCCTGGGCAGCACTATTATTCTCCACATGGATATAAGCACCACCACCAGCCTGAGCCACTTGACGACACATATCTTCATTCAGTGCCGACATCACCGTGTTGCCTGTATTATCCTTCATATAGTCGCCTGTGCCTGGAATGGGGATAGGAGCTCCGTTAGTAGAACCTACGCCCAACACATAGACACGCATACCAGCATCCTTTGCAGCCTTAGCAGCTTCGAGTGCCCCACCCTCGTGATCCTCACCATCTGTAATCACGATAATAGCTTTTCCTATGCCCTCTTCCTGTGTAAAGCTATGAGAAGCCATATCGATGGCACGGGCGATATCAGTACCCTGAGTAGCCATCATAGATGGATCAATGCTTGAAAGGAACATTTTGGCCGACACATAGTCGCTCGTGATAGGCAACTGCACGAAAGCATCGCCTGCGAAGACGATAAGTCCAATCTTATCATTGGTAAAATGGTCGACCAGATTTTCGACCATCATCTTACTACGATCCAAACGACTTGGCACAATATCTTCAGCCAGCATAGAGTTACTGATATCCATTGCAATAATAGTCTCAATACCAGTACGCTGTTCGTGGTTAATCTTAGTACCGAACTGCGGACGGGCAAGCATGACTACCAGCAATGCCAATGCTCCTTGCAGAATCCAGAACTTGACAGACGGACGGAAACGCGAAACATCGGGCATCAGCTCATGCAATAATCTGGGATCGCCGAACTTGCGCAAGCGCTTCTTTTGATTGCGATATGTCAGAAACCGTATCAGCGCCAATACAGGTATCAGCACTAAGAGATAGAAATATATAGGGTCTGCAAATCTAAACATATTATGGAATCCTCCTAAAGATTGTTATACGAAGTAGAATTTCGAGCAGCAGGGCTAAAACAGCCACAAGCGCAAAAGGCTGATAGGCCTCATAACGCTTGCTAAAGGTCTTAACGTTAAGTTTCGACTTTTCCAACCGATCAATTTCCTTATAGATATTACGAAGTTCCTTGGTATTTGTAGCGCGATAGAAATCACCCTCGGTTGCAGCAGCAATCTCGCTAAGGGTCTTAGTATCTATCTCGACAGGAATGTTAACATACTGCACACCGCCAGCCACAGGCATTGGATAAGGAGCCACCTTATTGGTACCAACACCAATGGTATACACACGGATACCCATGCTTTTGGCAATCTCGGCTGCAGTAGATGGAGAAATATCACCACGGTTATTACTACCATCGGTCAGCAGAATAACCACTCTGCTTTTAGCCTTCGAATCCTTCAGACGGCTCACAGCATTAGCCAATCCCATACCAATAGCAGTTCCGTCCTCAATGAGTCCGCGAGCAGCAATATCTGTACGTACATTCTGCAGCAGATTCAACAGCGATGTGTGATCAGTTGTCATAGGACACTGTGTGAATGACTCGCCTGCAAAGATAACCAATCCGATGTTATCATTAGGACGACCACTGACGAACTCTGAAGCCACCTGCTTGGCAGCTTCAATACGGTTAGGACGCAGATCCTCTGCCAACATACTGGTCGAGACATCCATCGCCAGCATAATATCAATACCCTCAACAGTCTTACTATCCCATGAATTCTGAGTCTGAGGGCGAGCCAGAACCATTACTATCATGACAAATACCAGCAGTCTGAGCAACATAGAAAGCGGCATTAATGTCACCTTCCAACTACGAGGCGCATAGCGAAACACAAAGGTATCGCTCATCCGCAGCGTAGGCTCGGTTTTCTTTCTGTACATCACATACCATATCACATAAGGTATGATGAGCAGAAGTAACAGCAGATATTCTTTATTGACAAATTCCATTTGTTCTGTTTTAATTCAATAACTGATAAAGTGTATATGCCACATATCCGAACAAGACGACACACACCACAGAGATCAACGTGATGACCGTCTTGAGCAGTCGGCGTGACTTCTGTGTACGCTGATCTTCCTCCGAGAGCTGTGGTTTAACCGTTTCTTCCACAGGCTGATTCTCAAGTTTGGTCTGGTTAATGAAATCGATAGCACTCACAAGGTTCTTATCATTCTCATTAATCAGCGTAGAATACTTGGCGAACTTAACCAGATCGGCAGTCATGAACAGCTCGCGCAGTTCGTCGAGAGCCTTCTGGTCCTGCGATGCTGTCAGTCGCTCGATAATCTCGCTACTGGTCATCTCCATGGCATTAAATCCATAGCGCTCTTCGATATACTTACGCAAGGTATCGGTAAGTTTGGTATAGTATTCCTTTGAGTTCTCTGATGCCACCATCTTATCAGCCTTAATCTGCTCAATCTCTTGCATAGCCTTCTGATGAGGCAGTAATCGTTTCACAATGCGGATATGAGTGATGATGGGCTTATTGTCGCGCAGACGAAGATAGAGATAGTAGCACAAAGCCAACAGTACCAGCATCAGCACACTGAGCCAGAAAGGCAGGCTCCACTCACTCCAGAGGAACGGATTATCCTGCACATCCTTAGGTCCAAAGAACTGATCAACCTGAGTGGTATCTACATCAATCGTAAGTACCTTCAAAGCCAGACTCTTACTCTTATACTGCTTGCCATCAACCTTGACAACCATTGGTGGCAGGTAATAAAGGGTATCATCAAACGAGGTTAATGTATAAACCATCGAACGGGCTTCGAAACCATCTCCTGCGTCGCGTTTCTGCTCCTGACAAGAAAGGACTTCCACACCAGGAGTTATCATCTGGGTTGGCTTGAACTGGGGGAATTCAACCTTTGCTGAAGGCTGAACCGTTGTTGTCAACCTCAGATGAGTCTGCTGACCAACAAATATCTGAATCGAGTCAATCTCTGCCTCGATAGACACTTGTGCTGATATCAGCAAAGCATTAGCAATCAGTGATATAAGAAGAAATATTCTTTTCATTAATTACGCTGTTTAAATAGCAATAGCAACGATTTCACGAAGTCCTCGTTGGTGGCTATGCTCACATTGTCCACATTGCTCTTATTAAAAGTATCCAACAACTGCGCTTGTCGTGTCATCCAGTATTTCTGGTAAGCCTGACGCAGTTTTTTGGAACTCGTATCTACATACTGCTCATACCCCGTTTCAGCATCAACAACCTTCATTAGCCCTACATCGGGCAACTCACGGGCACGCTGATCATACACCTGAATAGCAACCACATCATGCTTGCGATTGGCAATCTGCAGCGACTGCAGGAAATCTTCACGCACATAGAAGTCACTAAGAATGAAAGCGGTAGTACGACGTTTTTGTACACTCGACAAGAATTCGATGGCCTGTTTGATGTCAGTACGTGTCGATTCCGGTTTAAAGTCGAGCATCTCACGTATAATATACAGAATATGCTTACGACCTTTCTTCGGTGGAATATACTTCTCAATCTTATCAGAGAAGAAGATGACCCCAATCTTATCGTTGTTCTGAATAGCACTAAAAGCAAGGGTGGCAGCAATCTCTGTCACCATATCACGCTTCATCTGCTTCTGGGTTCCGAAATCGAGCGATCCGCTGACGTCGATGAGCAGCATGACCGTCATCTCACGTTCTTCTTCGAACACCTTGACATAAGGACGATGGAAACGAGCAGTCACATTCCAGTCAATATCTCGCACATCATCACCAAACTGATACTCGCGCACCTCGCTAAAGGCCATTCCCCTACCCTTAAAGGCAGAATGATACTGACCTGCAAAGATGTTAGAGCTCAGACCACGGGTCTTGATCTCGATCTTACGGACTTTCTTTATAATCTCAGAGGTTTCCATTAGGGCACTTCAACCTTATTGATAATCTTTGAAACAATCTCCTCGCTGGTGATATTGCTGGCCTCAGCCTCGTAGGTCAGTCCGATACGATGGCGCAGCACATCATGAGCCACAGCACGAACATCCTCTGGCACCACATAACCACGACGCTTGATGAATGCATAAGCACGAGCAGCCTTGGCCAGATTGATGCTGGCACGTGGCGAACCTCCGAACGAAATCATATCCTTCAGGTCCTTCAAGCCATAGCGCTCAGGATAACGTGTAGCAAATACGATATCAGCAATATACTGCTCAATCTTCTCATCGATATAGACCTCGCGCACTACACTACGAGCTTTCAGAATCTCATCAGCAGTAGTCACAGGTGTCACGGTTGGCATTTCACCAGTGATATTCTCACGGATAATCTTCTTCTCTTCTTCGAGTGAAGGATAGTCGATAACTACCTTCAACATAAAACGGTCTACCTGTGCTTCAGGCAATGGATAGGTACCCTCCTGTTCGATTGGGTTCTGAGTAGCCATCACGAGGAATGGGTTTGGCAAGCTGAAAGTCTGGCTGCCAATAGTAACCTGTTTTTCCTGCATGGCCTCAAGCAGAGCACTCTGCACCTTGGCTGGTGCACGGTTGATTTCATCAGCCAGCACGAAATTAGCGAATACAGGTCCCTTCTTCACCTGGAACTTCTCTTCCTTCTGTGAATAGATCATTGTACCAATGACATCGGCAGGAAGAAGGTCGGGGGTGAACTGGATACGACTGTAGTCTGAGTCAATCAGCTGTGAGAGGGTCTTAATCGCCAGGGTCTTAGCCAGACCAGGAACACCTTCCAACAGAATATGTCCATCACTCAACAAACCAATCAAAAGTGAATCTATCAGATGCTTCTGCCCCACGATGACGCGGTCCATTCCACTTACAAGATTTGTTACAAATGCGCTTTGTTGTTCAATCCGGATATTCAACTCACGGATATCAATAGCTTCTGCCATAATATTTTCTATTTATAAGTTTTCTAAAATTTGACTGCAAAATTACTTTTTTTATAAGACTTGACCACTATTTATGTGTCTAAATAATATTAAAAAAGTTTCCCAAAACCTAAGTTTTAAGAAACTTTTTCATTATTTGCAGATTTAGTTGACTGTTGCAGCCTTCTTTTTCTTTTTCAACTCCAGTTTTGGGATTTTGATTTCCTGTCCCACTTTTAGTGGAGTCGAGGCTTTGATGTTGTTATATACCTCAAGATAGCACTCCATATCTGGACCTAAAATACGGCGCGAAATCTTTACAAGATTCTCACCTTCCTTTACCTTTACCACCTTTTCGGTTCCAATAATACGGTAAGCACCAAGACGCACACGGACATCCATCTCGTCGTACTTATTGTATACAGGTTTGGCCTCTTTTTCTGCCTTGGCCTTGGCATCCGCTTTGGCTTTAGCTTCAGCTGCTGCTTTCTCAGCATCGGCCTTTGCCTTTGCTTTGACTTCGGCTTCTTTTGCCTTTTGCTCTTCTGCCTTCTGCTTTTCTGCAGCCGCCTCCTCTACTGGTGCGGTCTCTTCAGCAGGCGCCTCCTTTACCTTGGCCCCAGCGGCTTCAACCTTAACAACCTCTGCCTTCTGAACATTAATGACTGTGCTCTTTTCAGCAGGCTCTACCAGCTGAGAACAAGGATAATAGCTACCCAGCAGATAACCACCAGCCAATCCAATGATAACAGCAACCAATACTAATAACCACTTAGAAGCGGGATTACCTTTGGTTTCAGGTACCTCCTCTTCAGCAGGCTCATCCTCTTCTGCAGGTTCCTCTTCAGCTGGGGCTTCTTCTGTCTGAGGTTCCTCTTCAACGAGAGGTTGCTCTTCAACAATAGGCTGTTCTTCAACCTCAGGTATATCTTCAACAGCAGGTTCCTCAATTATCTCTGGCTCTGGCTCAACAGTAGGTTGGGCCTCAACAACTGGAGCAGGTTCTGGAACGACCTCAGGTTCTGGAACGACCTCAGGCTCAGTAGCAACATAAGGCTCAATAACCCACTCAGGAACATCCTCCTCAGCAACCTCAGGCTCAGATTCAACTTCCGGTTCTGGCTCAACCACAGGCTCTGGTTCAACCACAGGTTCTGGCTCAACCACAGGTTCTGGCTCAACCACAGGTTCTGGCTCAACCACAGGCTCAGGCTCAGACTCTACCACAGGCTCATCTGGATCACCAAAATCCACAAGCGGCATTGACGAGTGATCATCGCCCATAACCTCCTCTGGCTCAGGCTCAGTCATAGGCTCTGGAGTCACTACCGGCTCTGGCTCAACTACTGGTTCTGATTCTACTTCCTGCTCAGGAGCGTCAGTAGTTGTTGTAGCAAGATCCTCGAAGTCTACACCCTCATTCAGCACCACCGTCTCAAACTGCGAGAACGGCTTGTTAACCAGCTCTTTCAGCAAAGCATCAGGTGTATAGGTTATCTTTCCATGTCCTTCAATAAGCACACGCTCACCTGTATTGACATTTACACTTTCGCGATCTTCCACATCAATAATCTTGAAAGTACCTAATCCTTTAACTTTTACAAGCTTATCGGTTTCAAGATGCTGTTGCACAATATCAAACATAGCGCCCACAAACGCACTTGCTTCGCGCTTATTCAGCTTCTTACGCTCTATCAGCACATTGGCCAACTCCTGCATTGAAATCTTTCCCATCACTCGGTTCCTCCATTCTTAACGCGTTCTTTCCAACTAACATTCGGTTTGAATGTCAGCACTAATTTTGGTGGAACCAACATGCGCTGTCCTGTAGAAGGATTTACCATGATACGCTCCATCTTCTTTTTTACTTCGAATGTGCCGAAAGTGGGAATCAGCACCGAGTCATCATCTTGGAAATGATCACCCATTGCCTCAACAACACAATTCACGAACTGCTGTGTTTCCTCAGCAGTGTAGCCTGTTCGTTGCGCCAATTCTGTGATAAAGTCTTTATTGTTCATATGTTTTAATGATTGTGGTTCCGTATAAATCAAATTCCTCAGAATCCTTTATCAAGACATCGTAGAACTCTCCGATATTCAGCTTTGCCTCAGCTGCGGGTATCAGCACCTCAGGATCAACTTCTGGCGAGCAGAATTCTGTGCGGCCTATATAATAATCGCCCTCACGCCTGTCGATAATCACCTTGAATACCTTTCCTACTTTTTCAGCCTCAAGTTCTGCGCTGATATTCTGCTGGATACGCATGATCTTATCGAGTCGATTCTGCTTCACATCCTCAGGCACGTCGTCCTCGAAGTTGTCAGCCGAATAGGTTCCTTCTTCCTCTGAATAAGCGAAAGCACCCATACGCTCGAAACGAGCCCATTTCACAAATGCCTTGAGCTCCTCGAAATCCTCATCAGTCTCACCTGGGAAACCAACCATCAGGGTCGTTCGGATGTGGATGCCAGGCACCTCTTCACGCATACGGCGCACCAGTTCATAGGTTTCCTCCTTGGTTACGTGTCGACGCATACGGGTCAGCATGTTATCCGACACATGCTGAAGGGCAATGTCGAGATACTTACAAACGTTCTGCTTTTCACGAATCACACGAAGCAGGTCCCATGGGAAATGTGTGGGATAAGCATAGTGCAAGCGAATCCACTCAACACCTGGAATATCGGCCATCTGCTCGATGAGCTCAGCAATATGCTGCTTACCATCCAAGTCAACACCATAATAGGTTAACTCCTGAGCAATGACATTAAACTCCTTGGTACCCTGACTCACCAGATAGCGGACCTCATCCAGGATTTCCTGCATCGGACGGCTCTGATGTTTACCAGTAATCAGAGGAATAGCACAATAGGCGCAATGACGATCACACCCCTCGCTAATCTTGATATAGGCGTAATGACGAGGAGTGGTGATATGACGTTTGCCTTCGCAAACCTTGAAATCCTCACCCTTCAAGTCATTCAATAATTTCTTATAATTGAACTTTCCATACCAGCCGTCGACCTCAGGAATCTCACGTTCCAAGTCGGCCAGATAACGCTCGGAAAGACAACCCATCACAAAAAGTTTCTCGATCCTACCTTCTGTCTTAGCCTGAGCAAACTCCAGGATGGTATTAATGCTCTCTTCCTTCGCATCGTTGATAAAACCACAGGTGTTAACGACTACGATTTCGCCCTGAGGATCATCGCTATCGTGCGTACACTGATAGCCATTAGCCTCCATCAAGCCCATCAGAGTCTCACTATCAACCAGATTCTTAGAGCATCCCAGTGAAATAATATCTATTGTCTTACTCATTGAACAGCGAATCTACAAACTGGCGTTTATTAAACAACTGGAGGTCGGTCATCCCCTCGCCCAGTCCGATATACTTTACAGGAACCTTCAACTGGTCGGAGATACCAATCACGACACCTCCCTTGGCAGTACCATCAAGTTTGGTGATAGCCAGCGAAGTAATCTGGGTAACAGCAGCAAACTGCTTGGCCTGTTCGAAGGCATTCTGACCAGTAGAGCCGTCAAGCACAAGCATCACCTCATCAGGAGCCTCAGGCAGAACCTTCTTCATCACTTCCTTGATTTTCTTCAGCTCGTTCATCAAGCCCACTTTGTTATGCAGACGTCCTGCCGTATCAATCAAAACCACATCGGCTCCGTTAGCCTTCGCACTCGACAGTGTATCGAATGCCACACTGGCAGGATCGCTACCCATCTGCTGCTTGATAACAGGCACGCCTACCCTTTCGCCCCAAATGCACAGCTGCTCTACAGCTGCAGCACGGAAAGTATCGGCAGCGCCAAGATATACTTTCTTACCAGCCTGCTTGAATTGCCAAGCCAGCTTACCGATGGTTGTGGTTTTACCCACACCATTCACGCCAACCACCAGGATAACGTATGGCTTATGGTCGGCAGGCAGATCCCAGTTATCATTATCCTCCGAATGGTTCTCTGCCAACAGATTTGCTATCTCATCACGCAGTATGGCATTCAGTTCAGAAGTACTGACATACTTATCACGAGCCACACGCTCCTCGATGCGCTGAATAATCTTCAATGTGGTGTCAACGCCGACATCACTTGTAATGAGAACTTCTTCCAGATTATCCAAGACATCATCATCCACCTTCGACTTTCCAGCTACAGCACGAGCAAGCTTATCGAAGACGCTTGTCTTAGTTTTCTCCAAGCCCTTATCAAGGGTCTCCTTTTTATCCTTACTAAAAAATCCAAATAAACCCATATTGCAATATTTTCGATTGCAAAGATAGGTATAATTTACGACACAACCAAAAAAAGAGGCTGCAAATTTCTTTGCAGCCTCTCATTTTATATGAATAATGTCAATTAGTTCTTAAAGAAGTCCTTAACGGCCTCGTTTGGAACCATCTGCTCGTCGAAGATGTAAGCACCAGTCTTGGGGCTCTTAACCATCTTGATTACCTTTGTGTAAGCGCGACCATCCTTTGAGCCTTCGTGGAGGGTAGCGACGGTTTTCTTTGCCATACTTCAGTCGTAATTATTTAATCTCCTTGTGAAGAGTCATCTTCTTCAGGATTGGGTTATACTTCATAAGTTCCATACGCTCAGGCGTATTCTTACGATTCTTTGTGGTTACATAACGGCTAGTACCGGGCATACCACTGTTCTTGTGCTCAGTGCACTCCAGAATAACCTGGACGCGATTACCTTTTGCTTTCTTACTTGCCATGATTTTAATCTCCTATCACTTTAATATCCTTCCAGTCTACAAAACCTTTAGCGACAGCCTGCTTCAAGGCAGCATCCAGACCAACTTTGTTAATCATACGAAGACCAGCAGCGCTAATCTTCAACTGAATCCAGCAACCCTCCTCTACATAGTAGAACTTCTTGCTGAAAAGGTTGACATCAAAGCTTCTCTTAGTACGGTGCTTTGAGTGAGACACATTGCAACCTATCTGTGCCTTCTTTCCTGTAATTTGACAAATCTTAGACATTTCTATCTACTTTTTACTTGTGATTTACACTTACTTATTCCAAACAGCGTGCAAAATTACACAATTTTATTGAGATTCAGATAATTACACGACTGGAAAATAAAAGAATTAATAATTTTTAACCTTCTCGCATGGATCTGGGGGCATCTTCTTCCTTCAAGAAGCCCAAAAACATCTCCATAGCACGGTTTGTAGCGATAGCCAGATTAATGTCTCGACCGTAGTCTTCTTCCAGCTTCATGGTAGTCACTCTTTCAGGACTTCCGCAAGCCAACCAGATGGTGCCTACGGGTATCTCTTTGGTACCTCCGGTAGGACCAGCAAAGCCCGTTGCAGCAATCGCATAATCGGTATTCAGTGCCTTACATGCACCCTTTACCATAGCAATCGCAACCTCCTCACACACAGCGGTTTTCTCTTCGAGCAACTGATGGTCAACACCCAGCAGATTCTCCTTAACCTCGTCGATATATGAGATAATACCACCCTTGAAATACTTGGAAGCACCAGGCACAGCAATGATTGCCTCAGCAATACGGCCACCAGTACAACTCTCAGCGGTACTTACAGTCTTTTCTGTTTCCCAGAGGATTTCACTCACCTCCCTACTTGTAATCTTACTTTCAAAATCCATATTTAGTTTTATTACTTAAATGTTACTTTTGAGAATGCAGGCGCATCGATTGAGCAGAACTGCTGGTCCTGATACTTATAATAGCCCACGATACCTATCATGGCAGCGTTATCAGTGGTATAGCTGAACTTGGGAATATAGATGGTCCAGCCATAGCGCTTCTCAGCATCGTAGAACGCATTGCGCAGTCCGTTGTTGGCACTCACGCCACCAGCCACAGCCACATGCTTGATCCCCGTCTGCTTCACAGCCTTCTTCAGCTTCTTCATCAGGATATCCACAATCGTCCACTCTAACGAGGCAGCGATGTCCTCCTTGTGCTTCTCGATGAAGTCAGGATCCTCAGCCACCCACTTCTGCATCGAATAGAGGAACGAGGTCTTCAAGCCCGAGAAACTATAGTCGAGTCCAGGGATATTAGGTTCAGCAAACTGGAAAGCCTTGGGGTTTCCCTGTCGCGCCAATCTATCGATGATTGGGCCACCAGGATAACCAAGTCCCATCACCTTCGAGCACTTATCGATAGCCTCACCAGCCGCATCGTCGATGGTCTGACCCAGCACCTCCATATCGTTATAGGCGTTCACCTTCACAATCTGTGAGTTTCCGCCAGAAACCAGCAGACAGAGGAATGGCAATGGTGGCTGATGCTGATCATCCTCGCTCTCCTTAATGAAATGCGCCATCACATGTCCCTGCAGATGGTTCACGTCAATCATCGGGATACCCAACGAACGGGCAAAACCCTTAGCAAAGCTCACACCAACCAGCAACGAGCCCATCAGTCCCGGACCACGGGTAAAGGCAATCGCCGTCAAGTCCTCTTTGGTAATGCCAGCCTTCTTGATAGCCTGATCAACCACAGGCACCACATTCTGTTGGTGAGCTCTCGATGCCAACTCGGGCACCACCCCACCGTATGCCTCGTGTACAGCCTGCGAAGCTGTGACATTCGACAGCAGAATACCATTCTTCAGGACAGCTGCCGATGTATCATCACACGAGCTCTCTATACCTAATATATATATATCCTTTTCCACCACTATTCACTAATACGTCAGTACTTCAACACCATGTTCTGTCATCACGAGCGTATGCTCCCACTGGGCGCTGGGCAGTTCATCTTCAGTAATCACCTCCCATCCGTATGGATCGTCAGCATCGATAAACACCTTCCAGGTACCCATATTGATCATAGGCTCGATGGTAAACACCATACCGGGCACCAGTAGCATACCAGTGCCACGATGACCATAGTGGTTCACATCGGGCTCCTCGTGGAATTTCAGTCCTACGCCATGTCCAGCCAGATCGCGAACGATACCATAGCCATACTTCTTACAGTGTTTCTCTATCGCATGACCTATATCGCCCACAAAGCTATAAGGCTTAGCAGCCTCCATACCAATCTCCAGACACTCCTTAGCCACACGCACCAGCTGTTCCTTCTCAGGCGATGTCTTGCCGATAATGAACATACGGCTTGCGTCAGCATAGTAGCCATCAAGGATGGTCGTAAAGTCCACATTGATGATATCGCCCTCCTCGAGCACGTCCTCCTCTTTGGGAATGCCGTGGCAAACCACCTCGTTGATAGAGGTACATACACTCATGGGGAATCCTTCGTAATTGAGACAAGCAGGGATGGCGCCAGCGTCCTCGCATACCCTGCGACATATCTGGTCGATCTCCAGTGTGTTCATACCAGCCTTAATTTCCTTGGCCACTGCGTCGAGCACAGCGGTATTTACAACACCCGCCTTGCGGATACCTTCTATCTGTTCTGGGGTTTTAATCAAGTCACGTGTTGGTACCAGCTTACCCTTATTCTCCCAATACATGATGGTTTTATCCATCTCAGTGGGCTCCTGTCCGGGCAAGCAATGCCATCTTCTTTTCTTATTAAATGCACTCATTTCACCTTATTATATATATAATCGGGTGCAAAGGTACTGCAAATTATGCGAATAACCAAATTAATTTGTTATTTTTCTAATTATCGAGGATTGAGAAAGAGCTCTTGTTTCCATCCCAGAATATTATAATCACAATCGATTAACTATATTTAACATGTAAATATAAAAAAATAGTGACTATATTTCATATCTTTGTACTCAAAGTACCAATACAAAGGTTCTGTGTTAGTGCTTTGTGAGATATAATGGATCGTTGGATATGAACGCATTGGATAATGCTAATATCAAGGACGAGAATTGCTCAGGATTTGTCTCCTTTGCCATCCCCGAAGCGAAAAGCTCAAAAACAGGGGTGTCGGTAAGATATGTCCCGTGTGAAGACAAGGCATGGTATGTCCTCCGTATCAAGTATGGGCAGGCACAGGCAGTTGCTGATGCCCTCATTGAGGACGGCACCTATGCCTATTTGGCGAAGGTATGGAAAGACATCAGGCACAAGGAGACGGGCAAGAAGCAAAGAAAGCTATTCCCTTTCATGAACCTTCTTTTTGCCTATATGACGGAGCAAGAAGCAGAAAAGTATGTCAGGCATTCCGAAATGTCGCAATATACCACTTACTATTACAATCATTTCGTTACCGACAAGAACGGCCACAACCCACCGTTGACAGTCCGTTCCAAAGATATGGAACCATTAGTCAGGGTTACCGCTCTGCTCGACGAGCATGTGATGGAAATCGACACCAATACCTGCCGGTTTCTTTCTGACGATTTGGTGCGAATCACCGATGGTCCTTTTAAAGATATAACAGGCCGTGTCGCCCGTATAGCAGGACAAAGGAGGGTGGTCATTACCATCAAAGGCCTTCAATCCGGCTTGACCACCGCTTATATTCCACCTTACTGTCTTGAAAAAATCGAAAACGAAGAATAAGTTTAATCAAATATATGGAGCAACAAGTCTGGACGATGAAGATAAGGCCGCATGAAAAACTGTGGCATATTGATTTCAAGGAAATCTGGCATTACCGCGACCTGATAGAACTGTTCGTCAGGCGCAACATCGTGGTGCAGTATAAGCAGACCATACTGGGGCCGCTTTGGTATCTGATACAACCCATTTTGACCGTTATCATGAATATGGTGGTGTTTGGCGGCATTGCCAAGATGAGCACGGACGGGATGCCACAGGCAATATTTTATATGGCTGGTAATATTTGTTGGTTCTATTTCTCCGACTGTCTGAATCAGACGTCAAACACATTCACAGCCAATCAGAACATGTTTGGCAAGGTCTATTTCCCTCGTATGGTGGTGCCCATCGCTGTGGTGATATCCAATCTGTTGCGATTTGTCATTCAGGTAGGGCTCTTTGTGGCGCTTTATCTCTATTTCTTTATGGCAGGTGCTCCTATAGCCCCCAATTGGGCTATTCTGCTTACGCCCCTATTGGTCATGATGTTAGCAGGTCTTGGTCTTGGCTTTGGCATCCTGATCTCCTCGCTCACCACGAAGTATCGTGATTTTACGATTCTCTTCACTTTTGTTGTCCAGCTCTGGATGTATGCTACGCCTATTGTCTATCCACTCAGCATGGTGGAAGAAGGTACGCTGCGCACACTGATTATGGCCAACCCGATGACCTCCATCATCGAGGCATTCAAGTATGCGACGTTAGGACAGGGCTATTTCTCTTGGTTCGCCTTAGGCTATAGTTTCCTGTTCATGAGTGTGCTGTTGCTATTCAGCGTTGCTATATTTAATAAGGTACAACGTAATTTCATGGATACCGTCTAAAAGTGAATAGTTAATAATGAAAGCTATTGAGTTTAATCACGTAGGCAAGCAGTATCGCTTGGGAGTTGTCTCAACAGGCACGTTTAGTCACGATTTGAACCGCTGGTGGGCCATGAATGTGCTGGGCAAGGACGATCCTTATCTGAAGATTGGCGAGACCAATGTCCGCTCCAAGAAGGGTGAAAGCGATTTTGTCTGGGCACTGAAGGACATTAACTTCAGCGTAGAGCAAGGCGACGTGGTAGGTATCATCGGCAAGAACGGTGCCGGCAAGAGCACCTTGCTGAAACTGCTCTCACGGGTGACGGCCCCTACCGTCGGTGAAATCAATGTCTGTGGACGCATCGCCTCGCTGCTCGAGGTAGGCACAGGCTTCCATCCCGAGATGACAGGCCGAGAGAACATCTATATGAACGGGGCCATCATGGGCATGACGAAGGCAGAGATTACCCGCAAGCTCGACGAGATCATCGACTTCTCCGGCTGCGAACGATATATCGACACCCCCGTCAAGCGCTATTCCTCCGGCATGAAGGTGCGCTTGGGCTTCTCTGTTGCCGCCCATTTAGAGCCGGAAATCCTCGTGGTCGATGAGGTGCTGGCCGTGGGCGATGTCGAGTTTCAGAAGAAAGCCATCGGCAAGATGCAGGATGTATCGAAGGGAGGAGGCCGAACAGTGCTGTTTGTGAGTCATAATATGGCGGCAGTGCAGAAACTCTGCAAAAGAGGTATCCTGCTCGAAGATGGAGCAGTGAAATACTCGGGTGGAATTGAGGACACGATTCGAATGTACATTGACGATGGCACCATACCATCTCAAAGCGTGTTTTTCGATGATTTAGCGACAGCTCCAGGCAATGACAAAGTTCGTATCAAGTCGTTCGAGGTGCTGCCGGTAAAGGGCAACGTAGTGAGTGTCGCATCTGGCATCCATTTCCGCCTGACATTTATGAACTATTTCCCGACATTTCACCTTGATGCTGCTTTCGAGTTGAGAACAGCTGATGAGATTATCATATTCAATAGTGGCAAAGTGGTCAGCCCCCAGCAAGAATCCAAAATTGGTGAATACGTTGTCGAATTCTCTCTGCCGCCATTTATGCTCAATCGAGGTAAGTATTATATGACGATTTGGATGGGAGAGAAAAACAAATATCGTATCTGCGAAAAATATTCCCACCCCTTTATGGTTGAAGACGCTTTCCCCGATGACCCATATTTAGGGAAGCCTCGGCTAGGAATACTTAAAATGGAAATAAACGCTTCGTCACAATTCAGAGAAGTACATGGAAAATAAGCAACAAAAGACTTTCGGAAATCGGATAGCACTTGCAGATTACATTCGCGTGATGGCCTGTCTGACGGTGATGGTTGCCCATGCCTGCGGAAAATTCTTTAATGTAGGGGGGGGAATTCTAATCGCCAACGAAAGCAATCGTTTTTGGGTATCAGTCTATGATGGTTTCTGTCATGTATCCGTACCGCTGTTTATGATGGTTTCAGCATTTCTGTTAGTACCCTTGAAGCCTGGTGTGACGATGAGCCAGTTCTATCGTCGGCGCTTCTTGCGCATCCTGCCGCCCTTCATCTTCTTCCTGCTGCTTTATGCCGTGTTGCCCGCCACGTGGGGAGCTTTTACATGGAGCAAGGCTATATCTCGACTACTGATGTTGCCTTTCAACTTTCCGTCAGGGGCCTATCATCTGTGGTTCATGTACCCGCTCATCGGTATCTACCTCATTATTCCAGTGGTGTCACCTTGGCTCGAAAAGGCCAGTGCCAAAGACGAGTTGATGTTCCTTGGTCTATTCGCCTTCTCGACACTCACCCCCTGGCTGCATCGCTATGTATCGCCTGAACTCTGGGGTGAATGTTACTGGAATCAGTTCTCTGCCCTGTACTATTGCTCTGGGTACTTGGGGTATCTTGTTCTGGCCCACTATATTCGTGTGCATCTGAAGTGGAGTCAGCAGAAGAGACTGTTCATTGGGACGTTTTGCTTCGTACTTGGCACCCTGTTTACCGCATGGTGCGTCTGGTACAAAACCGTGCCCGGCATACATATTGAAAAGTCGGTGCTGAGATGGTCGTCTGATTTCTGCACCCCCGATGTTCTACTTGCCACCTTTGGAGCCTTCCTGTTGTTCACCTGCATCCAGAAGGCTCCCAGTTGGATTACCAGTCTTGCCAAACTGTCCTTCGGCATGTATCTGATGCATGTATTCTTCCTGAGGTCTATAGCAGAATGGATCATTGGTGGCGATGTCGCTCATCCGCTACTGCCTGTATGGTTGGCTATTCCCGTTATTGGCCTGCTAACGTTTCTGTGCTGCGCCGTCGTCACAAAACTCATCTCACTGATTCCTGGTAGTAAATATTTAATCGGTTAACCCAAATAATGAATGTTTATGTCTCCTTTGTTTAGTATTATCATACCTCATAAAGAGATACCGGATCTGCTGATGCGGTGCCTGAAGTCCATCCCTGTATCTGAGGATATTCAGGTGATAGTAGTCGATGACAATAGTGCCGATGCTGACACCTATTTGGAAAGGTATCCAGAGTTGTCGCGCCCCTATCTGGAGTTCATCCCAACGACGAAAGGCGGAGGGGCAGGCTATGCCAGGAATGTGGGACTGGATCGGGCCAAGGGCAAATGGATATTGTTTGCCGATGCGGATGACTTCTTTGTCGATGATATGTATGACATTATCTGCTCATACGTTGATTCAGATGCGGATGTCATATACTTCAAAAACAAATCGGTTCTTTCGGGAAATACGAGTATAGAAGCGAAGCGATGTCCTTGGATAAATAAAAATATCGACAAATATCTGGCTGACGGTGATGAACGGCTCATAAGGGCTGAAATATATGTGCCATGGGGCAAAATGATTAAACTGAATTTGGTTGATAAATACCACATTCGTTTTGAAGAAATAATGTGTTATGAAGATCATTATTGTTCTTTGTTGATTGGTTGTAAAGCATCTGTAATTAAGGTTGTCGATAAAGTCCTTTATGTTATTACTTATCGCCCCAATTCGTTGAGTAAGAGTTTTGAAAACAATATAAACGGGCTAAGGATTAAGGCTGATGTGTACTTTCGTTCGGATAAGCTATTGATACAGTATAACATGTGTAGGGAAAGGCCTGTCGTGAAATATTTGTTGCTGTTACTACAAAAAGACCGGCCTTTATTCAAATATTATCTCAGGAGAATAGATGAAATCTATCCTACAAAGTTGTCAGCATTACGAGATATTAGCAAGAACAAATCCAGAAGGTTCAAAATCAAGTTCTATTTATACTCGTTTTTAGTATGGATAAGGATTCTGTAGGTATTACGACAAATAATAAAACTATGACTCCAACGTTTAGTATCATCATACCTCATAAAGAGATACCGGATCTGCTGATGCGGTGTTTAAAGTCCATACCTGTATCTGAGGATATTCAGGTGATAGTAGTCGATGACAATAGTGCCGATGCTGACACCTACTTGGAAAGGTATCCAGAGTTGTCGCGCCCCTATCTGGAGTTCGTAAGAACGACGAAAGGCGGAGGTGCAGGCTATGCCAGGAATGTGGCTTTGGAGCATGCTGAAGGAAGGTGGATTCTGTTTGCTGACGCAGATGATTTTTTTGTTGATGACCTTAATGAAATCATCTGTTCCTATGTAGGTTCTGAAGCGGATGTGATATACTTCAGGAAGAGGTCGGTGCTCTCAGAAGACATAGGTGTAGAAAACAACAGAAGTTCTTACATCGATAAAATCATTGATCAATATTTGACGGATGGTGATGAATATCCTGTAAGGTTCAAATTGCCTACTCCGTGGGGCAAAATGATCAAAAGGGATTTGCTTGTCAAACACAGCATACGTTTTGACGAAATAGTGTATTCGGCAGATGTGTTTTTCTCCTTGCTCGTTGGTTATTATGCTGAAACCATTAATGTTGTCAACAGAGTCCTTTATGTTGTTACTTATCGCTCTGATTCATTGAGTGCAGATTTTTGTTCTAAACCTGGTGAGTTGGAACAAAGAGCAGAGGTGGCTTTTCGTTGTGACATATTTATGCTTCAAAATGGGTTTTGCAGGGAGCGGATGTCGAGGTATTATTTAACGAAGTTGTATAATCAAGACCGCAAGCTGTTCAAAGAATTCTTTTTTAAACTTGATGAGATTTATCCGTCGAAATGGTCGGCATTACGAGATATTAGCAGGAACAAATCCTGGAGATTTAAAATCAAGTTCTACTTATATTCATTGTTAGTATGGATAAGGATTCGGTAAGTATTACGGGTAATATGCCATTGGTGTGTCCAACGTTTAGTATCATCATACCTCATAAAGAGATACCGGATCTGCTGATGCGGTGCCTGAAGTCCATACCCGTATCTGAGGATATTCAGGTGATTGTGGTGGATGATAACAGTCCAGATGCCGATACATATTTAGAGAGGTATCCAGAACTATCGCGTCCTTATTTGGAGTTTATCAGAACGACAAAAGGTGGAGGCGCTGGCTATGCTCGCAATATAGGATTGGATCATGCAAAGGGTGAATGGCTACTGTTTGCTGATGCCGATGATTTTTATGTGGAAGATATGTATGATATCATTTCTTCAAATGCAAACTCGGAAGCGGATGTCATATATTTCAAGAAAGAATCTGTATATTCAGAAAATATTATCCAAAAAACAGATAGGGATGTTTATATTGATAGAATGATTAATAATTATTATGCGAATGGTGACGAATGGCCTTTAAGATTTATGTATTGTCCTACATGGGGCAAGATGATCAAAAGAGATTTGATTAATAAATTTAACATCCGCTTTGAAGAAATAAGATACTCAAATGATGCGTTTTTCTCTTTGTTTGTAGGATATCATGCTGAAAATATTGAGGTAGTTAATAAAGTCCTTTATGTCTTGACTTCTCGCCCCGATTCGTTAGTGGCTAATTATTGTTCTAAACCAAATGAGTTAAGAATAAGGGCAGAAGTGCATTATCGTTCAGATCTATTTTTGCATCAGCATCAAATGTGTAAGGAAAGGTCCATGAAACAATATTTGGTGCTAATGTTCAATAAAGACCGGAAACTGTTCAAATACTACTTCTTTAAACTTGATGAGATTTATCCATCAAAATTATCGGCATTACGTGATATTAGTAAAAACAGATCCCTAAGGTTTAAAATCAAATTCAGTTTATATTCATTATTGGTATGGACAAGACTCCTGTAAGTATTATGGCAAATTTAAAATCTATGTGTCCTACGTTTAGTATCATCATACCTCATAAAGACATCCCGGATCTGCTGATGCGGTGCCTGAGGTCAATCCCTGTATCTGAGGATATACAGGTGATTGTAGTGGATGATAATAGCCCTGATGTAGATACCTATTTAGAGAGGTATCCTGAATTGTCGCGACCCTATCTGGAATTTATCAGGACGAAAACAGGAGGAGGGGCTGGCTATGCCAGGAATGTAGGATTGGATCATGCCAAAGGAAAATGGATTCTGTTTGCCGATGCGGATGACTTCTTTGTTGAAGATATGCATGACATCATCAGCTCATACGTTGATTCGGAAGCAGATGTCATATACTTCAAAAACAAGGCGGTTCTTTCGGAGAATATAAACATAGAATCAAATCGATGTTCTTGGATGAATAAAAAGATTGATCAATGTTTGAAAGATGGTGATGAATGGCCTGTAAGATTTAAGTTGTTTGTTCCATGGGCCAAAATGGTTAAAAGGGATTTAGTTATTAAATACAATATCCGATTTGACGAAGTAGTGTATTCGGCTGATGTATATTTTTCCATGCTTGTTGGTTATCATGCAGGAATCATCAAGGTTGCAAATATAACCCTATATGTCGTGACTTTTCGTCCCAAATCATTAAGTGCAGAATTTTGCACCAAGCCAGGTGAATTGAAAACAAGGGCAGAAGTGTTTTTCCGAGAAGAAAAATTCTTGATTAGGCATAATATCTGTAGAGTTAGGTCTATGAGAAAATATTTATTGATAATGTTGAAGAGAGACCATTCTTTATTCAAATATTACTTTTATAAATTAGACGAATTATATCCATCAAAACTATTGGCATTGCATGATATAGGAAAAGGTACATCTCTGCTTACCAAGATCAAGTTGTATTTATATTCATTGCTGATATGGGCAAGGGACTTGTGAGTATCTGTTGAAGTAAAGTTATATAAGCGTAAGATGGAAAACGAACTCCTTCACCCGTTTGTCAGCATCATCGTGCCTGTATATAATACGGTGGAATACGTGGAAGAATGTATTCAGTCCATCCTGTCGCAGACCTACGAGAATATAGAACTGATTCTTGTGAATGATGGCAGTACGGACGGCTCTGGTGAAATCTGCAAGAAGTATGAACATTTGCCCAATGTATCGTATTTTGAACAATGCAATTCTGGTGTGGTTGTTTCAAGAAAGCGAGGTGTTAGCGAGGCACATGGCGAGTGGATTATGTTCATGGACTCTGACGACCTTTTGTTGGAAGATGGTGTACAACAAATAATGCTTTTGTCGTCTGGTGTGGATATTGTAATAGGTATACATGAAGGAAATACTTCGTTATTAAAGGCTCCTAATTATTTTGAGTGGGATGAGTATCTTTATGGACTTTATCTTAAAAGAATTCATAGCGCAGTTTGGGCAAAGTTATTTAAAAGAGAACTATTTGAGAATTGTTCGCAGGCTTTTGAATATAAAATTACTAGGGCGGAAGATGCGTTAATGAATTTAGCGATAGGAAGTGTTAATAGGAAAAAAGTCTCAATATGTAGGAATGCTATTTATCAATATAGGAAGCGTGAAAGTTCAGCAACGCACACATTTAAATATTCATTTGACTATTGTGAAAGATTGAGTTTAATTGCTGATTCTTTAGTGAAGGGTTTATTTTCTGCCGATATGGAGTTGAGGGGTGGAATCAATTGGCGAATGTTTTATTATAAAATGGCATTGGCAGAAAATGATTTTCAGGGCGACAATCATCATCCTTTTGTTAAAGGAATAATAAGCCGCATGAATGAAGCGAGGGTGTTGCGTCTGAGTGACAGGATGATATTGTATGTGTCAAATCGACATGCTGTAAGGGCTTGCCTGTTTTTGTCTAAGTTCGTGAGGAGAATAGAAATTCCTTCATTGTTCCTGAAGGTTTTTGATAGACTAAGAAAGAAGATTTTGATAAATGTGTGTCGTTGATTATCAATATCTAGTAAGAGAGCAATTAAGATGTATTCTTTCCAAAAGAAGTTTATCATTAGGATTTAAATCCCTCCATATTTTGCAACGACTTTGTACTCAAGTAGTTTTTTAATGATAAAATAATTGTATGATTTCTTGTTATATTCACGAATTGTTTGTATATTTGAAACCGAGAAGAATAAAAGAGAATAAAGAAGAATAAAGAAGAATAAAGAAGAATAAAATAGAATAAAAATGAATAAAAATCACCAAGAGGAGATTCATACGTTGTTTCATCCGACATTCGGGAATCACCCTCAGCCATTAGTCAGCATCATCGTGCCTGTATATAATACGGCTGAATACGTGGAAGAATGTATTCAGTCCATTCTGGTGCAGACCTATAAGAATATAGAATTGGTTCTTGTGAATGATGGGAGTACGGATGGTTCTGGCGAGATATGCAAGAAATATGAGCTTCTGCCCAATGTAAAATACTACAGCCAAGATAATCATGGGGTAACCTCTGCTAGACGGAAAGGTGTGGTAGAATGTACTGGTGAGTGGATAACATTTATGGATTCAGACGATTACTATATGCGTGATGACGCAATACTTATGCTTGTTTCAGACTCAGAAGGAGTTGACATTGTATTTGGAAGTGCTGGAAAAGGTTATTCAGGACGTTCTGATTTGCCAAGTTTCCTCTCTTATGAAAAATTTCTTGAGATGCAATATGGTAGGGAACTTTCTGCTGGGCCATGGGCAAAATTATATAATAGGAGGCTATTTACTGAAAATACATTGAATGAGTCAAAAAACATCAAAAGAGCACAGGATTATCTGATGAATCTTGAGTTGGCAGTTGAGAATAGAAGGCCCGTGAAATTGTTTAAGAAGTCAGTATATTATCTGAGAGAGCATCCTAAGTCAAGACGTCATACTTTCATTCTAAATCTTGATTATATGTTGTCGCTGACAAAAATGGCAGACAGAATAGTAGAAGGACATCTGCCTCAAAAGATTGTAGAGAAGGCAAAGGCGAAACAAAGACGTTATTTTTTCTATGAAACTATTTCTACTAATGGCTTCCGAAGTAGCGCAAATCATCCGTATGCTATTGAAACAAAGAAATTGCTTAAACAAACCTCCCAACTCACGTTAATGGACAGATGGCTATTGAGCGTCTCTTCTCCTTGGGCTGTGAAGATGGTCTGGAATTTGAAGAAGGTTGCAAGAAGGCTGGAGCATCCCTCGATAATTATATGTGACTTGAAGAGATTGGCTAAAATATTTGCATAAATACTTGTTGGTTTCATGTAATCTTTGTATATTTGCGTCCAAGTATGCTTTCTGCATTGAGCAAAATCGAACGGAAAATGCTTTCTGCATTGAGCAAAAATGGGCAAATAATGCTTTTTGGATAAAGCAAAATATAGGTTTTATACTTTTGCTGTCAAACTAAGTTAGGAATGAATATTAAACAACGGATATGGAAGATGACAAGGCCTGTGCTGAGGCCAGTGGGGGGGGCAATAATTATTGCCTTGTTCTACCTGTTGCGCATATTTCCGATAAAGAAGAATAAGGTTTTGGTTTGTGTTTTAGGTGGCATGTGCTATGACGATAACCAGAAGTATATCATGGAGGAGCTTCATAAGCTTATTCCTGATTTGGATATCGTTTGGGTGAAGGATCCCAAATATGAATACGAACTACCTACATGGATGCGACCAGTTAAATGGCACAGTTGGCAATGGCTGTATGAGCATGCGACGGCTAAGATCTGGACAAACAACTGGTGCGAACCTGATTACTTTGTGAAGCGAAAGGGGCAGTTATACGTGGAAACATGGCATGGGGGACTGGGCATCAAAAAAGTGGAAGGTGATATGATTGGTGAATGTGCGACAGATAGAGCAAAGAACCTCTTCCGGAAGAATGCTTCGGATATGGCGAATGTATATATCTCTAACTCCGACCATCTGTCGGTGATCTATCGCAGGACATTCAATTATCATGGGCCTATCTGGAAATGCGGCTATCCGAAGAACGATATGTTGGTGCAGAATAATCCTGAGGAGGGTATGAAAGCGCGCAAGGACTTAGGCATTCCTTCTGATCATAAAGTGTTGCTCTATGCTCCTACTTGGCGACATCGTTTTAGTCAGGAACAGCACATCGACATGAATGTATATGATTTGGATATACAACGTCTGAAAAAAACGCTGACGAATAAATTTGGTGGCGAGTGGACGATGCTCATCAGATTCCATCCTAAGCTGCGCCTCTATGCCAAGGGCTATCAGGAAACCCATCCTGGGGTGATGGATGTAACGGACTATCAGGATATGCAGCGGCTGCTGATGGCGACGGACGTGATGGTGAGCGACTATTCGAGTTGTATCTTTGATGCAGCTCTGAGGCGGATTCCCTGTTTTACATACGCTACAGACTTCAATCATTATAAATATGAGGAGCGTGGCGTGTATTACGAAATGGAAGAACTACCTTTCCCTTACGCCAAGAACAACGACGAGATGGAGAAAAACGTGAAGGCTTTCGATATGGAGGCCTATCTGAAGAAGTGGGATGCCTTCACCTTGAGAATGGGACTGAACGAAACAGGCCATGCGGCGAAGGACATCGCACAGAAGATGGCAGACTTCCTGAATGGCAAGACGGTGACATGGCAGAATGATTATCCAATAAAAATACCCTAAAAGATATGAACATAGCAGTAATTTTTGCAGGAGGGCAAGGGAACAGACTTAATTATCATAGTCGCCCCAAGCAGTTTTTTGAGTTTCGGGGGAAACCTATCGTAGTCTATACCATCGAGGTGTTTCAGCATATCCAGGAGGTGGATGCCATCGTGGTGGTATGCTTGGAAGACTGGATTCCTTATCTGCGTCGCCAGGTTGAGAATCATGATTTGACAAAAGTAGTAGATATCGTACCTGGTGGCAGCAAAGGACAAGACTCCATTTATCATGGACTGGTATGCGCCAAGCAACATTATCCAGAGGATTCGATGGTGCTGATACACGACGGTGTGCGCCCCTTGGCGATGGAGAAAACCATTATTGAGTGTATTGAAGTGGCCAAGGAGAAAGGAAACTGTATTGTTTGTGTACCAGCGATGGAGACCATCGTCACGAAGAAAGCTGACGGTTCGCTGGAGGTGCCTGATCGCAATAGCGTTCTGATAGCGAGAGCACCACAATGTTTTGTACTGAAAGATGTGCTGGAGGCCCATCAGAAGGCATTGGCAGAGGATAGGCATGATTTTGTGGATACCTGTTCGATGATGAACCATTATGGTTATGAGTTGCATACGATTTTAGGCACGATCGAGAATATCAAGATTACGACACCTGCTGACTACTTTATGTTCAAGGCTATCATAGAATCAAGGGAAGAAAGTGCTGTATTTGGATTTTGAACATTGAAAAGAATGGTTATTATAGAAGATCTGCAGAGGATGAGTGAGGCTCGTCTGCCTTGGCGAGAGCTTGACGGGAAGACTATCCTCGTGACAGGGGCTACAGGTATGTTGGCCTCATATGTCACTTGGCTGTTGCTCTATCTGCATGAGCATGCAGGTATTCATGTCTCTATAGTAGCGCTTTGCAGGAATCGCCAGAAAGCTGAGCAATATTTTGGCTCGTATGTGGGTAAGCCTTATTTCCATTTTCTGATTCAGGATGTTTGCGATCCTATTGCCTATGAGGGGAATGTAGACTACGTATTCCATCTGGCAGGGAACGCCAGTCCGCATTATATCAATACGGATCCTGTGGGCATCATGAAATGCAATCTGCTGGGCACGATGAATGTGCTGGAGTATGCTCGCGATTGTCAGACGAAGAAGGTGATCTTTGCCTCGACACGTGAGGTCTATGGCAAAAACGAGGAGGCAGAACACCTGAATGAACAAGCCTTTGGCACACTCGACCCTTTGGACGACAGATCGTGCTATCCTGAGAGCAAACGGGCTGCAGAGACGTTACTGAAGAGTTATTATCTGCAATATGGTGTGAACTTTAATGCTATTCGTATTGCCCATTCGTATGGCCCTACGATGACACTAGAAAATGACGGAAGGGTGATGGCCGACCTGATGGGCGACGTTGTGGCTGGTCGTGACATTGTGCTGAAAAGCAGTGGTGAGGCTGTTCGGGCGTTCCTTTATATCTCAGATGCCGTCGTAGGTATGTTCACTGTGCTCTTTCATGGCCAAACGGCAAAGGCTTATAACCTCGCTAACGAAACGGAGCCCATCAGTATCAGGAATTTGGCACAACTATTGGTGTCAACAAGCAAGAATACAACGATGCAGGTGGTAGTATCAGAGTGCGAACAGAAAGGCTATTGTGCCTATCGCCGCACAGCTTTAGACACATCAGCCATCCAACAATTAGGCTGGAAACCGATGGTCTCCCTCAAAGCAGGAATTGAGAGGGTGCTACATTACTTTACATCTACTGAAAATCCTCTCCCAATTGGGAGAGGATGAATAAGGCCTACTGCTCCATTAGCCAGTACTTGCTTGCAAAGATAGTACTTTTTTGGTGAATATCAGCATATTTGGAGGAAAAATTGTTTTTCCTGATGGATTTTAGCGAAAATCACTCGAAACTGTTTGGGAGATATTGCCTGAGAAAGAAATACTTTTGGCGCAGGAAATACAAAAATGCTGTTTAATCCTACTAAACCTACATTATCCAACTCTATTACAGATACTTACACTAAAATTTAATCCTACTAATAATCCTACTAAAACCCTACTTTAATCCTACCTTAATCCTACTAAAAAGGAGTAATCCCGGAAAAAGTAAAGCGTAACTTTTGCACCAGTTTCCCGTAAGGTTACTAATAGTTCCCCGTAAGGGAACTGGTAATTCCCACGTTGGGAACTAAAAATTCCCACATTGGGAATAAAATGCGGCAATATTGGTAGGATTAATGTAGTGTATTTGTAGGATTAAAAGTGGATTATTGGTAGGATTGAAAAATCGGTTAAATAATTATAAATCTGATAGTTAAATTGCGTTTGGTAGGATTAAATTGGGCATTTATAAATTCTGCGTTTGGAAAATGATAATTTTTATCGTATATTTGCGCTAAAATCAATCAATAATAACTCTAAAGATATGAAGATTACTTTATTAAAACTATCGAGAAAGAAGGAAGTCATAAACCGTCTGGAGCTGTCGGAAATGGCTGAGATGATCAAAAACAGCCCCATCGCACAAAACGTGTTCAACCTGCGACTGAACTACAAGTTCCTGAAGCCACAGCGGATAAACGACGGACAAATCATGGTGGACGACCAGCAACACACGGTGAATCTGCCCCGTATCCTCTTTGCTGCGGAATGCATGAACTACAAAGAGAAGCAGAAGGGACTGAGGTACAACGGACTGGTAGTGATAGAAGTGAACGGACTGAAGACCTACGAGGAGGCCACAAGCATCCGCAATCAGGCTGCGAGGATGGACGAAACGCTGATGGCCTTTTTAGGCGCATCGGGCATGAGCGTGAAGATAGTGTGCAGAGGTGAGCTGTATGGGGATTACCAGTCGACAAGCACCACGCTGCCACAGCGAGACGAGGAGATCAGACAGTTTCATAAGAACCTGTATGAGACGGCACGCAGGGCTTATCAGAACCAGTTGGGCATCGACATTGCCTACTTGGAGCCTACCGTGGAGCGCACCGTCTATCTGAGTGCCGACCCTGAGATGTACTTCAACCCGGAGGCACGACCATTCAAGGCTGATGCAGACAAACACGACCAGCCAGAGCCTACCAAAATATCGTACGAAAGCGACAGACTGATGCCAGGCCGAACCATCACACGAACGTATCACTTCAACTGGTTGTTCATTCTGCGCGAGGTGCTGGGCGAATACTTCGACCTGCCTGACGAGGAGCGCCAGATGCAGCTGTTGCAGCAGATAGCCCGCAAGTCGCTCGAGCAGGGCATTCCCCTATCCCACGCCCAGGGCATGACGCTGGAGCACCCGCTCTTCCACAACGATCCCGACCTGGTGAAGAGCGTATTCGCCACCACCTACGAGATACCGCTGATGGAGGATTATCGTAAGCAGCACAAAATAAAGCCACTGAAGAGTGTGCCTCAGGAGACGCTACAGACGATGCGAACAGAGATATTCCTGACTGCCAACTACGACATGCGAAAAAACCTGATGACCGGCGTGGCAGAATATCGTATGAAATATGCTGAGGATCAGACCTTCAAACCTCTGACTGAGGAGGTGCGCAACGATATGACCATCGAGGCGCGCGAACAGGGACTGAAGTCGTGGGACCAGGACGTGAACCGCTTTATCGACTCGACCCGCATTGAGCAATACGACCCTGTGAACACCTGGCTCGACCACTTGCCCGAATGGGACGGGCACGACCATATAGCCGACCTAGCAGCCCGCGTGCCAACCACTCAGCCACATTGGCCCAAGTACCTGAGATACTGGCTGACGGGTATGGTGGCGCAATGGCGCGAGAGCGACAAGCAACTGACTGGCAATGCGTTAACACCGCTATTGATAGGTCGCCAAGGCTGTGGAAAGACGCGATTCTGCAAAATCATCCTGCCTCCGGAACTGCGCGACTACTACAATGACAAGCTGAACTTCAAGAACGAGTTCGACCTGAATATCGCGCTGACGATGTTTGCCCTCATCAATCTCGACGAGTTCGACAAGACCACCAAGTCGCAGCAGATTGTGCTGAAATACCTGCTATCGTCGAGCGAAGTGAAATTCCGCCCACCCTACGGCAAGACCATCAAGCTGTTCCGTCGCTACACCTCGTTCATCGGCACCACCAACGAGCAGCAGCCACTGGTAGATCAGACGGGATCGCGACGATTTGTCTGCGTGAGCATACCCAAGGACCAGAATATCGACTATACCGACAATGTGGACCACGAGCAGCTGTTCGCTCAGGCGCTCCACCTATTTAATAATAAGGAGCGCTTCTGGCTGGACGATGAGGAGATCAAGGAGCTGATAGCGGAGAACGAGCCTTTCCAGAAGACCGTGGATCTGGTGGATATGATCGACGACAGCTTTGCCAAGCCCAACGGCAATGAGGGGCGGTGGTGGAAGGCGAGCGAACTGCACGCCTACCTGGATGCGAAATACGCTTACTTCGACGCCAAGGTGAACACGCCCAGAGTGCTTGGCAGAGCGATGAACAACTATAAGTTCGGATTCAAGCGCCGCACTGTCAACGGCATCTCAGAATACTGGCTGCAAGAGAAATAACAAAAGAAATAGCCTCCATCAGCTGGAGGCTATTTCTTTTTGTTTATGCTATCTGTTACTTAATGCGGGGATGTGTGGGGCGAGCCTCAGCGGCAGGGGCATCGATCATACCGCGGGTGTGATAATGAGTGCCTCCCCAGTTGTAATAGTCGGCAGACCTACGAGTAGAATTATGCAACTCGAAGCTTACTTCCTTGTCGCCATCCCAGAAGCGGCCACGGAACCGGTTTGAGGTCAATGAGTAGTTGCGGATCTCTACACGGGCGTTGTCCTCAAAGAGGATATAAACAGTACCGTACTCAACGTACCATGTGAAACGATATACCTCGTAGTCGTTGGGTCCATAGTAGTCGGCCCAGAGACCATTACCTTCTGTATACGAGCTGGGATAACGGAGGAATGTGATTTCTGACTCAACATACGACTCACCAAAATTATCGGCTATCGACATGTTACCTACCCATGTTCCTTCGAGATCGCAGGCGATTTCTTCATCGGTTTCGCAAGAGGTGAACGACAGTGTCATCAATCCCATCATTGCCATCATCAGTGTTGTGTAGAGCTTCTTCATAACTGTACCCTTTCTATTTCTTTTGTTAGACATTCGATTATTTTTTGATATTGCAAAGTTAGATAATTTAGTGTACTCCTACAAAGGAAAATCCATAAACCATGAGGGGGAATTCCCTAAAGTAGAGAGGAAAGTTGGTTAAAGTCCATATACCGATAATCGGATATCTGGATGTCGGACAATGCGCGGATTGACTCTGCCGGATTAGTGGTAGTCAGTCCAACAACCTTCATCTTGGCAGCCTTGCCAGAGCGGAGGCCATTGAAACTATCCTCAAACACGATGCACTCATCGGTTTGAGCACCTAAACGCTCGGCAGCTTTCAGATAGCAATCGGGATCGGGTTTCGAACGCTCGAAATCCTCTGAGGTGAGGATGGCATCGAAAAGCTGCTGGAAGGTTGGTTGATAGCGATACACAGCCTGCATCTTGGGCAGATTAGAGCTGGTGACGACAGCTGTCTTCACGCCATGGGCGTGCAGATCGGCTATCAGGCGCTCGAAGCCTTCGATATAGTCGTAGTGCATCTGGCTCTCGTAGTTGTTCAGGCGCTCAGTGATGATGGGCTGCTCTGAAAGCAAAGGGCCACTGAACCACTGATCATAGATCTGCGTGAGTGTCTGTCCTTTGATTTCGTGCTCCAATCCTGGGCGCTCTGGATGATAGAGACGACACTGAGAACCCCAGAAAACAGTATACTGGGGTTCTGTGTCGAATACTACACCGTCGAGGTCGAAAAGTGCGGCTTTCAATGTGCTCATTTCTTCTCCTCCACTGGTACAAGATATTTATCGCCTGTCTGCTTCAGCAGATCGCGGGCATACTGCTCAGGATAACCAGGACGCTGTACACGAGCGCCATTTCCATAAGGTGAACGCTCGAAAGTACCGTTGGCATCTGTTGGCTTAATGGCCATATCGTTGAACTTCACAATCAGGAAGAAGGCCAGCTTCTGCCAACGGGCAATCATCTCGTCGCCCTTCTTACAGCTGTAATTGGTAAGGTACTGAATGCGCTCCTGGGCTGTGGGCAGAGCGAGCGCTTTAGCCTCAACCTCGGGCTGCAGCTTGTCGTAAGAGGCATCGAGCGAGTCGCGCACCTCCTTGAGTGATGGGAACATCATCGAGTAGCGGGGATAGACCATGTTGCTCACCCAGTTGCATACCCAGAAAGCGTTGTCCATCGAGAAGGTGACATCGTCGACACCCTCCTCGGTAAAGCACTTGGGACGGCGGGTGATGCAAGAGTACATGGGGGTATAGGCCACCATGTTACCATCGTCGTTACCAAACCAGAAGCAAGCACCTACCTCGCGGGGCATCCAGCTACGCATCTGTGAGATGAAGCTCCAAGCGGTCTGCTGGGTTGAGATGGGGCGCTCGTTGAACACCTCCTGCTCGCCCACCTTGAATGAGAGTGGTGATGGACGATAAGGCATCTGGTAGATACCACCACCAATGTTGGTATCGAGGGCGAATGGTGTGCCCTCATAGTGATCGCGCATGGCATCGCGCAGATCCTGAATGGTCACCTTCTTGTTGGGGATAATCCAGAGGGGCATCTCCTTGGCGTTCTGCTCCTTACCGGCTGCGTAAGGCACATACTCAGAGAAATCGTCGGCAAAGCGATTGAAGAAGCTCCATACACGAGCCTCGCAGTAGCGGCGACCAGAGAAATCAGGGGCAGCGTAGGCTGCGTTGTAGCTGAAGTCGGCATCCTTACCATCAAACCAGCCCATGGTGCGTGCGTAGCTCACCACATTGTCTGAGCAGAGCATCAGGTTGGTGATAGGCTTCTTGGCATTGAGCGCATACTTCTTGCTGAACAAGTCCTTCATCTTCACACGGGTGTAGCGACCATCAAGGAACTTAGTGATGCGGCTCTGGTTGGCGTGAGCTGCTACAGCATTATCAGGAATGCGGATAGCCACCCAAACGGTGCGCTCCTTCGACTTTTCGCGATCAGGACCGCAACCCATCATCTCCAGCATCCAGGCCTCGTCCTTATCGGCTACAGAGAAGGTCTCACCCTCAGAGTAGTAACCATACTGCTCTACGAGCGATGTCATAATCTGCAGGGCCTCGCGAGCAGTCTTAGAACGCTGCAGGGCGATGTAGATGAGTGAACCATAGTCGATGACACCTGTTGAGTCGGCCATCTCGTGGCGACCACCAAAGGTAGTCTCACCGATAGTTACCTGCCACTCGTTAGAGTTACCAATCACATTATAGGTCTCGGCAGCCTCAGCTATCTCGCCCAGATACTTGTTGGTATCCCACTCGTACACCTTACGCATATCACCAGGCTGATGCTTGGCAGCGGGATAGTGATAGAGGGGCATAAATGCGCCGTACGAGTCGGCATTATAGGTGACAAACACCGAGCCGTCGGCGCTGGCTTTCTTGCCAACGATAAAGTTTGTACATGCCGATGCACCCATCACGGCCATCAGCGAAATTGCTAGTATCAGTTTTCTTTTCATATACCTTATTATATATTAGTCACAAGCCTTAAACGACATGTCGAGTCCCTTAACAGAGTGTGTGAGCGCACCAACGCTGATGAAATCAACACCCTGCTCAGCATAATCGCGGATGGTGTCGAAGGTGATACCACCACTCGATTCTGTCTCATAACGATGGTTGATAATCTCAACCGCCTTCTTGGTATCGGGCACGCTGAAGTTGTCGAGCATGATACGGTCCACGCCACCATGATCGAGCACCTGCTGCAGCTCGTCGAACGAGCGCACTTCAATCTCAATCTTCAGGTTCAGGCCCTTCTCTTCGAGGTACTTGTGGCAACGGTCGATGGCGTTGGTGATACCACCAGCAAAGTCGACGTGGTTATCCTTCAGCAGGATCATGTCGAACAATCCGATACGGTGATTGCAACCACCACCAATCTTAACGGCCTGCTTCTCGAGCATACGCATACCAGGTGTGGTCTTGCGGGTGTCGAGCACACGGGTATTGGTGCCCTCCAGACGCTTCACATACTTATCGGTCATCGTAGCGATACCACTCATGCGCTGCATGATGTTCAGCATCAGGCGCTCTGTCTGGAGCAGCGAACGAATCTTTCCTGAAACAATCATCGCGATATCACCTTTCTTCACGCGGGTTCCATCCTGCATCAGCACCTCAACCTGCATGGTGGGGTCGAAACGGTGGAACACCTCTTTAGCGATTTCTACACCTGCCAAGATACCATCTTCCTTAATCAGCAGATGGCTCTTACCCATCGCATCCTCAGGGATGCAGCACAGGGTAGTATGGTCGCCATCGCCTATATCTTCGGCAAACGACAGATCTATCAGTCTGTCAACCAATTCATCAACACTTAACATATTTATATTACTAATTAAAAATAAAGTCCAAATCCTATGCGCACTCCGAAACCTGAATAGTTAGAATCCTTGGTACTGTGCTCATAATACACCTCAGGCTCAACAGTCAGTTTGCCTGTCAGGAAGTAAGCATAGCCTACACTCAGCTCAGGACGGAAATCGCTGAAGTCGTCGCACTTGGCATATTTGGCTGTAGCACCTGCGTACAGTCCGCAACTCTCGAAATAATAGCGTAAACCAGCACCCAGCTGTACGACATCAGGCATATCGGTCTGAGCGTCATAGCCCAACTGACCTACCACCATCCAGTCGTCGGCAATCAGATAGCCCGCCTTAGCCTGCAGGTTGAGATTCCAGTCGCTACCCTTATGATAGCTCAGACTGGCGCCTGAGGCCGAAGCTCCTACATAGAACTTACCCTGGCTGAAAACCTTTTCCGAATCGTTCAGATACTGTGCCTGAGCGCCAATTGCCATCATTAAGGCGATGGCTGCCATCATAAGTTTTTTCATAATCATCCGTTTTTTTAGTTTTTATTCTTTTTATACCATAATACAAACCAGGCGATAGCAATTATCAGGCAGACGATGCCGTAGATATAACCATCGTTACCAAGACCTAACATCTGTTTCGAAACGAAGAAGTAGGTAGAGCAAACCGTTGTCATAAACAAGGCAGGAATCAGCGTAAGCCAGAAGCACTTCTTGTTGCGAACCAGATAAACGGTGATGGTCCAGAGCGTGAATACGCTGAGTGCCTGATTGCTCCAGCCGAAGTACTGCCAGATGGTGTTGAAACCATCAGGATTCTCAATCTGCCAGATCAACATCGCGATAGAGCAAGCAAACATGGGGACGCAGATCATCAAACGCTTGGGGATGGGACGTTGGTCCATCTTCAACCACTCGGCCACAATCAGTCGGCCAGAACGGAAAGCTGTATCACCCGAAGTGATAGGCGCAGCGACAACTCCCAGCATTGCAAGGATAGCACCAACCACACCCAGCCAATCGTTGCATACCAAGTTGACAACAGCTGGTGCCGATGTATGGAATCCGCTTGTAGCCTGTTCGATGAGTTCGTAGCCAGGTGCTGGATTACCATAGAAGAACCACGATGATACCGTAGCCCAGATAAGCGCTACAATACCCTCGGTAATCATGGCGCCATAGAAGATAGGACGGCCCATCCTCTCGCTCTTGACGCAGCGCCCCATCAGCGGGCTCTGGGTAGCGTGGAAACCAGAGATAGCACCACAGGCCACCGTGATAAAGAGGGCTGGGAAGATGTTATCCTTCCAGGTATCAGGCTCGGTAGCAGCACCCAAATTATAGAAACTGTTCCAAAGCTCAGGCACTGTGGGCCAATGCAGGAACAGCCACACCATCAGCGCACCTGCCATAAACAGCAGCGAGAAGGCGAAGAGTGGATATACCTTACCAATAATCTTATCGATAGGCAGCATAGTAGCAATGATGTAGTAGCAGAAAATAATGGCTACCCACATCATCGTCTCACCGCCGATAGAATGCAGAATCTCAGCAGGGCTGTAAACAAACACCGTTCCTACCATAATCAGCAGCAGCACGGTGAATACCAACATGATGTTCTTGGTGGTCTTGCCCAGATATTTACCAATCATCTCGGGCAGTCCGGCACCATCGTGGCGCATAGACAGCATACCAGAGAAATAATCGTGAGTAGCGCCGGCAAAGATACAGCCGAACACAATCCACAGATAGGCCACCGGACCAAACTTGGCACCCATGATAGCACCGAAGATAGGTCCTGTTCCAGCAATGTTTAGGAACTGAATCATAAAGATCTTCCACGAGGGCAACACGATGTAATCCAGTCCGTCGGCCTTCGCTACGGCGGGCGTCACACGATCATCTGGGCCAAATACACGCTCTACGAGTTTACCGTAGAACAAGTAGCCCATCACAAGAGCCGCAAGACTCAACACAAACGAAATCATCTTTCTTTAGCTGTTTTTGAATAATTTTTGTGCAAAAGTAGTGTTTTTATTTGAGAAATGGAAAAAATAAGCTAACTTTGCACCAAAATTCGTAAAAAAAGCAGCATTTTGAAGACAATTATACATATTTTCGTGCTTTTAGCACTAGTGCTAAGTACAAAAGCAAACAACCCGAAACATGAAGTCAGAGCCGTCTGGCTGACCACCATCGGTGGCATCGACTGGCCCCACTCCTACTCCTCGGCTAACCAACAGCGTGAACTGATAACGATTCTCGACCAATTGCAATTGGCTGGTATCAATACCGTCATGATTCAGACACGCGTCAGAGCAACCACTATCTTCCCGACAACTATCGAGCCTTGGGACGGATGCATCACGGGACATCCTGGTAAATCGCCAGGCTACGACCCGCTGCAGTTCTGCATCGAAGAATGTCATCGTCGCGGGATGGAGTGCCACGCATGGATTGTTACCATACCCGTTGGCAAATGGAACGGCACTGGTTGTAAACAACTCAGAATCAAATATCCCTCACTCATCCGCAAGATCGGCGATGAAGGATATATGGATCCAGAGAAGCCACAGACGGGTGACTATCTGGCACAATTCTGCGCAGAGGTAACACGACGATACGATGTGGATGGTATTCATCTCGATTATATCCGCTACCCCGAAACCTGGAAGCTGAAAGTGTCGCGTCCACAAGGTAGAGAGTACATTACTAACATCGTCAGGAAGATTAACCATAGGGTTAAAGCATTAAAGCCATGGATTAAGCTATCGTGCTCGCCTATAGGCAAATACGACGACTTGGCTCGCTATCGCAGTTCAGGCTGGAATGCCAATACTACCGTATGCCAGGATGCCCAAGGATGGCTGCGCGACGGACTGATGGACGCCCTCTTTCCGATGATGTATTTCCAAGGTAATAACTTCTACCCTTTCGCGGTTGACTGGCTGGAGCATAGCTATGGACGTATCGTAGCACCAGGACTGGCAGTCTACATGATGCATCCCCATGAGAAGGACTGGGCGCTCGAAGTGGTTACACGCGAGATGAGCGTACTGCGCGAACTTGGCATGGGCTACACCTTCTTCCGCAGTAAGTTCTTTACCGACAACACCAAGGGTATCTACGATTTCACTTACGATTTCAATAGCGTTCCCGCATTGATTCCGCCAATGACTTGGGCGGGCAAACTGGCACCATCGCCTGTAAGTAGGCTGGAACTGAAACGCAGCATGACCGCCGACAGACTCATCTGGCAACAGGCCGTCGACAATTCGGGTGCCGACTACCTATTATATAATGTGTACGCCTCGGAATCGCTGCCGGTAGATATCAGCAATCCTGAGAATCTGATAGCAACCCGCCAGCGCGAGTTAAACATCACCGTGCCCCACAAAGGGCGCACATTATACTATGCCGTTACGGCCATGAACCGCTATGGTATGGAGAGCGAGGCAGTAGCTATACCATCGTCAGCAACAGCCGGTCCAGGCAAACCATTGGATTTTAGAGCGCTGATGATGGGAAATAAGCTAAAAAAATACAAATCTGCAAAGAAATGAACTAAAATAGCAATGCTAATTGCTGAGAAATCACTAATTTTGCAACATTCATTACAACAAATCAAAAATAGAACTAATTATGGAAAGAACATGGAGATGGTTTGGCAAGAAGGACAAGATTACTCTTGCACAACTGAGACAGATTGGTGTTGAGGGCATCGTTACCGCCCTGCACGATGTGCCTCTGGGTGAAGTTTGGACACGCGAGAAGATCCGCGACCTGCGCGAGTACATCGAGAGCTATGGCATGAGATGGAGCGTGGTTGAGAGTCTGCCCGTCGTTGAGACAATCAAATACGGCGGTCCAGATCGCGATCATCAGATCGAAGTCTACAAAGAGAGTCTGCGAAACCTGGCTGCCGAAGGCATCCACTGCATCTGCTACAACTTTATGCCCGTACTCGACTGGGCTCGCACCGACTTGTTCCACGACAATCCCAACGGTGCCACTAACCTCTATTTCAACTATGCCGAATTTGCTTATTTCGACATCTATATCCTAAAGCGTCCAGGCGCTCGTGAAGAATGGGAGAAGTTCCAGTTCCCCGAGGGATGGGGCCAGGGCCGTAGCGTGATTGCCGAGTGTGACGAGCTGGCTAAGACCATGACACCCGAGAAGGACCACAAGCTGGTTGAGAACATTGTGATCAAGACACAGGGATTCGTAAGCGGTAACTTCAGCGAGAACGACGAGGCTCCTGTACAGAAGTTCCGTGAGTTCCTCGACCTCTACAAAGGGATTGACAAAGCTAAGCTGCGTGCCAACATGAAGTACTTCCTCGAGGCCATCATGCCTGTTTGCGAGGAGTGCAACATGAACATGTGCGTACACCCCGACGATCCCCCTATCGAGATTCTCGGCTTGCCACGTATCGTACGTACCGAAGAAGATATCCAGTGGTTCCTCGACGCTGTACCCAACAAGCATAACGGTCTGACATTCTGTGCTGGTTCGCTCTCAGCAGGTGCTTATAATAATGTGGTTGAGCTGGCCAAGAAGTTTGCTTCGCGCACACACTTCGTTCACCTGCGTTCGTGCCACATCTTCCCTAATGGCGACTTCACAGAGGCCTCTCACCTGGGCGGTCGTGCCGACCTGATTGAGCTCTGCCGTATCTTCGAGAAGGAGAATCCCGCTCTGCCAATGCGTGTGGATCACGGTATGACCTTCACCGACGAGCCTGGAGGTATTATGGACGAAAGCAGTCACGGTCATAATGCCGGTTACACCCTTTTGGGCCGTATGTTCGCCCTTGGACAGGTACAAGGTATTCTCGCCACCGTTGATCGCGAGTTAGGCATCGAATACAAGCAGCCTGGATTCTTTGATTAATTAATTTAGCAAAAATATGAAACTTAATGATATTTTTAGCGGTAATTATAATGCCGCAGAGTGGGAAGCCAAGGGCTACCAGCTTCCTAAGTTTGATATCAAGGCTGTACGCGAAAAGACAGCCAAAGAGCCCACATGGGTACACTTCGGTGGCGGAAACATCTTCCGCGCCTTCCCTGCTGCCATCCTGAACGATGCGCTGAACACAGGTAAGTACGACCGTGGTGTCATCGTGGCCGAGACCTTCGACTTCGAGGTGATCGACAAGGCTTACGCCCCATACAACAACCTCTCGCTACTGGTATCGCTGCAAAGCACAGGCACCATCGAGAAGAAGGTGATTGCTTCAGTAACCGAAGCCCTGAAGGCCGACCCACAGTTTGAGGATTGGAACCGCCTGGTAGAAATATTCAAGACCCCAAGTCTACAGATGATTTCGTTCACCATCACCGAGAAAGGTTATACCTACAACGAGGCTGACCTGGCTCGTGGACTGAAGCCACTCTTCGCTATGGGTAAGGTTTGTGCCCTGCTGCTCGAGCGCTTCAACGCCGGACAGTTGCCACTCACCGTTCAGAGTATGGACAACTGCTCGCACAACGGCGACAAGGTGAAGGCTGGTGTATTTGCTTATGCAGAGCGTTGGGTGAACGATGGATTGGTACCCGCTGCCTTCCTCGACTACCTGAAAGATGAGAAGAAGATCACCTTCCCTTGGTCGATGATTGATAAGATTACCCCTCGCCCACACGAGAAGGTGAAGGAAATGTTGGCTGCTGATGGTTTCGATGACAACAACTACATTGAGACTGAAAAGCACACCTTCACCGCTCCATTCGTAAATGCCGAAGAGGTACAGTACCTCGTTATCGAAGATAACTATACCAACGGTCGTCCGCCATTGGATCTGGGTGGCGCACTCTACACCACTCGCGAAACCGTCGATAAGGTTGAGACCATGAAGGTGACTACCTGTCTGAACCCTCTGCACACAGCTATGAGTATCTATGGCTGCATGCTGGGCTATACGCTGATTTCTGCCGAGATGGCCGACGAAGACCTGCGCCCATTCGTTCAGAAGCTGGGTTATATCGAGGCGATGCCAGTAGTAGTTGATCCAGGCGTACTGAACCCCTACGAGTTTATCGGCGCTGTCATCAATCGCCGCTTGCCAAACCCATTCATGCCCGATGCTCCACAGCGTATCGCCATGGATACCAGTCAGAAGCTGCCTATCCGTTTCGGCGAAACCCTGAAGAAGTACATCGCTCGTGGTTTGGATAAGAGCAACCTGGTGCTGATTCCTCTCACTTTGGCTGGTTACGCCCGCTACCTGAAGGGAATCAAGGACGATGGTACAACCTTTGATTGTTCACCCGACCCCATGCTCGAGGAACTGCAGGCTATCGTAGCTCCATTGCAGATTGGTAAGGCCGATCAGGATTGGAGCTGCCTGAAGACTCTCTACAGCCGCAAGGATGTGTTTGGACTTGACCTGTACGAGGCTGGTCTGGGCGAGCAGATTGAGGGAATGGTTAAGGAACTGTTTGCTGGCAATGGTGCCGTTCGTAGCACGCTGCACAAATACGTTTCAGCCCGCTAACAATAAACCCCTAATAATAGAGCCCACCGTATTTGGTGGGCTTTATTATTTTATTTGCACTTATCGTACCATTCACGTAAAGCTGCACGCGGTGTTCCTTGTTTGACAGACTGGTCTAATGCCGCACGGGCCTCTTTCTTACGTCCTAAGCGCAACAGTACATCCACTTTTGATGCCGTAAGATCGGCCTTATTCGGTGCTAAACGTAAAGCTTCGTCCCAATCGTAAAGCGCCGCATCATACTGTTGCAGCTGGGTTTCGAAAGCCGCACGAGCCGCGTAAGCATCGGCACTATCAGGGAACTGCTGAACGGCGCGGTTCAACTCGTCGGCTGCTTCAGTACGGCGCCCCAACAGCTGCAGAACATGGGCCAGCCCCAAGCGCGCTTCGAGATGCTCGGGCTGAATGGCCAGAAAAGCATCGTAATCGGCACGCGCCGCATCGTAATGACGCAGTTGGGTATGACAGAAAGCACGAAAGTAAAGTGCCGCCAGATTACGTTCATCGAGCTTCAGAACAGCCGAGTATTCATCGCGTGCATACTCCCACTGCTGAAGATTGATATTAGCCTCAGCCTTCTTCAGTCGCAGGTCGATATTTCGCGGATGCAGGTTTACTTGCTCTATCAGCACCGATACCGAATCGCGCCACTGTTTGGACGTCTGAGCCGATACGTCCAGCACCGCAAACAAGGCTATCGTCAATAGATATTTACGCATTCTTAATATAGTTTACAATCCACTCTCCTACTTCGCGCGTACCGTATTTCTCGCCACCCTCGACCTGAATCTCAGGTGTACGTACATTAGCATCAAGCGAAGCAGTAACAGCCTGACGGATGAGTGCGCCCTCCTGGTTCAGTCCGAAGTGTTCAAGCAGCATAGCAGCAGAGAGAATCTGAGCGATAGGGTTAGCCAGATTCTGACCAGCAGCCTGAGGCCATGAGCCGTGTACGGGTTCGAACAGTGGTGTATGCACACCTAATGACGATGAAGGCTGCAGTCCCATCGATCCTGTGATACACGAGGTCTCGTCGGTCAGGATATCGCCAAAGGTATTCTCAGTCACAATCACATCGAAATAACGAGGCTCAGTGAGTACACGCATCGAGGCATTGTCGATAAACATGTAATCGGTGGTTACCTCGGGATACTGCGACTCCATCTCCTTGGCAATCTGACGCCACAGGCGACTTGAAGCCAACACATTGGCCTTATCAACGACCGTCAGATGCTTCTTACGGGTCATCGCCATCTCGAAACCTACTTTCAGGATTCTTTCTACTTCCGGACGAGTATAGATATTGGTATCGTAGGCCTTATCATTATCCTGATATTTTGCACCAAAATACATACCACCAGTCAGCTCACGAATCACCACGAAGTCAGCACCCTTCAATAGTTCCTCCTTCAAAGGAGACTTGTGCAGCAGGCAGTCGAATGTAGCTACAGGGCGCACGTTGGCAAACAAGCCCAACTTCTTACGCATGGCCAGCAAACCTGTCTCAGGACGTATCTTAGCGGTAGGATCATTATCGAACTTCAGCGAGCCAACAGCCGCAAACAATACGGCATCGGCCTGCATGCACACCTCGTGGGTGCTATCGGGATAAGGATCGCCCACCTCTTCGATGGCATGAGCGCCACAGATAGCGGGTGTATATTCAAACTCGTGACCGAACTTGGCGGCAATCGCATCCATTACAGCCACACCTTGTTTCATAATCTCTGGGCCTATTCCATCGCCCTCTAATACAGCAATCTTCAGTTTCATATTCTATAATTCATTGTTTTGTTCGTTCTCATAAATGTTCAGCATCTTGAAGGTAGCCTTGATGGCCGCCTCGGTCTGGTCGGCATCCAGTCCGCGTGTGCGCAGAATCTTACCATTGTCGTTCCAGGTGATGACGGTCTGCACCAACGCATCGGTTCGTCCACCAGGAGGAATAGTCACAGCATAGTTCTGCAGAATGGGGAACGTGCGATCGAGATACTTCTTGTAGATGTATCGCAGACTCTTCACGAAGGCATCATACTGACCGTCGCCCGTGGCGCTGGCCTCATACTCGCGTCCGTTAATCTCTACCTTGATATTCGCTCCAGGCTTCAGTCCATAAGCCGTTGATACCACATAGCTTACCAACTTAACCTTATCCTCAGGCGCATCATGTTTCAATACGTCGGAAACAATGAACGGCAGATCTTCCTGCGTCACTATCTCCTTCTTGTCACCTAATTCCGTGATTCGCTGAGTCACACGGCGTGTCTGCTCGGGCGTGAGTTCGAGTCCCAACTCTTCCAGATTCTTGGCAATGTTTGCCTTACCGCTATTCTTACCGAGCGCATACTCACGCTTACGTCCGAATCGTTCAGGTACCAGCGCATTACAGTACAGATTGTCCTTCTTGTCGCCATCGGCATGCACGCCAGCTACCTGAGTAAACACATTGTCGCCGATAATCGGCTGATTAGGCGCAACTGCAATACCGCTATAGCTCTCCACCATACGCGAGATGTCGTTCAGTTTATCCTCACGGATATTGGTTCGGGCATTAAACTGGTCCTTCAGAATTACCTGAACACTCGATAGCGGTGCATTACCACAACGCTCACCCAGTCCGTTCACGGTTACGTGCAAGCCTTTCGCCCCACTCAGCACAGCAGCCAACGAATTTGATACAGCCAGATCGTAATCGTTATGAGCGTGGAAGTCGAAATGTGTATCGGGATAACGCTTCAGCATCTTACGGAAATACTCAATACACTGCAGCGGATTCATGATACCCAAAGTATCGGGCAACATAAAACGACGGATGCCCACATCGCACAGCGCATCCATCAACTGATACACGTAGTACGGCGATTCCTTCATGCCGTTACTCCAATCCTCAAGATACAGATTAACGGTAATGCCCTTTGTGTGGGCATATTTCACCTCGCGATGAATATCCTCAATGTGTTCCTCTGGTGTTTTCTTCAACTGTTGGGTGCAGTGCTTCAGCGAGCCTTTGGCCAACAGATTCACCGTCTTACAACCACAGCCAACCGCCCAGTCGATACTCTTACCGCCATCGATAAAGCCCAGTACCTCTACCCTCTCGAGGGCATCGATACGGGTAGCATAGCGACAAATCATGCTTACCGCCTCACGCTCACCATCCGATACACGTGCCGATGCAACCTCGATACGGTCCACATTCAGATCGTTGAGTAGCATACGGGCCATCATCAGTTTTTCATGAGGCAAGAACGATACGCCACTGGTCTGTTCACCATCGCGTAACGTAGAATCCATGATCTCTACAAACGGCTGAATGCGCTTATACTTATTTACTTGTTCGCTTGTTCCCATGCTTCTGTTTTCTGTTTATTCTCAACCAAGAAGTCGATATCGTCTAATCCGTTCATCAGGCAATGCTTCTTGTAGCCATTGATATCGAAGTGTTCACTGCGACCTGTAGCCTTGTTGGTTACCGTCTGATTTAGCAAATCTACCTCTACTTCGGTCTTGGCATCAGTCGCTATCGAGGCAAAAAGTTCAGCCAAGAAGACTTCGCTCACCACTACGGGCAACACGAAGTTATTCAGTTCATTGTTCTTATGGATATCGGCAAAAAATGAGCTGATGACCACGCGGAAACCATATCCAGCGATAGCCCAAGCTGCATGCTCACGACTACTGCCAGAACCAAAGTTCTTACCAGCTACCAGGATGCAACCCGAATACGCCGGATTGTTAAGCACAAAGTTCTCGTTCAGCGTGCCATCGGCATTGTATCGCCAGTCGCGAAACAAGTTGTCGCCGAAGAATTTCTCCTCGCGGGTAGTAGCCTTCAAGAATCGGGCAGGTATGATCTGGTCTGTGTCCACATTCTCCATCGGAAGTGGCACACAAGTGGATGTTATGATGTCGAATTTCTGTTTCATTGTTCTATTCTTCTTAAATTAACTCTCGTGGATCAGTAATTACACCCGTAATGGCTGCTGCTGCAGCGGTCAGAGGCGATGCCAATATGGTACGGGCACCAGGACCTTGGCGACCTTCAAAATTGCGGTTCGAAGTTGATACCGCCAACTTGCCAGCAGGCACCTTATCATCGTTCATTGCAAGGCAAGCCGAACAGCCTGGCTGACGGATAGCGAAACCAGCTGCCTCAAATATCTGATCAAGACCTTCCTCACGTATCTGCTTATCAACAACCCACGAGCCAGGCACCAGCCAGGCTACCACATCGGGCGACTTATGGCGACCTTTAACCAGATGGGCAAACGCACGGAAATCCTCAATACGACCATTGGTACAAGCGCCTAAGAAGACATAGTCCACCTTCGTACCCAACAATTTCTGCCCTGCCTCGAAGCCCATATAGTTCAATGCCTTCTCGAAACCAGCTTCGGGTGAATTGGCTTGTTGCGCATTACCGGGTATTGCCTCAGTGATACCAATACCCATACCAGGGTTGGTGCCATAGGTGACACGAGGTTCTATGTCAGCCGCATCGAAGGTCAGTTCCTTGTCGAATACAGCATCATCACCGCTCTTCAGTGTCTTCCAGTATGCCACAGCCTTATCCCAATCCTCACCCTTTGGCGCATATTCGCGACCTTTCAAATAATTAAAGGTGGTGCTATCAGGTGCTATAAAACCACCACGTGCCCCCATCTCGATAGAGAGATTGCAGAGTGTCAATCGGCCTTCCATCGACATTGCCTTAACAGTCGAACCTGCATATTCGATGAAGTAGCCCGTTGCACCGCTGGTAGTGATCTGCGCCATCAGATAGAGTGCCACATCCTTGGGCGTTACCCCCTTACCTAATACACCATTAATCGAAATGCGCATCGATTTGGGTTTCTGTTGCAGGATACACTGCGAAGCCATTACCATCTCAACCTCACTGGTACCGATACCAAAGGCCACAGCACCCATAGCACCATGTGTAGAGGTATGCGAGTCGCCACAGACAATCGTCATGCCTGGCAGGCTCAGGCCTTTCTCGGGACCTACCACATGGATAATACCATTATCCTTCGACATCATGCCATAGTGTGTCAATCCGAACTCTACCGCATTCTTTTCGAGCGTATCTACCTGCGCCTTCGAGATAGGGTCTGCGATAGGTTTGTCCTGATCATGTGTAGGTGTGTTATGATCGGGCATACAGTAGATTTGCTTCGGACGGAAACATTTCAATCCGCGAGCACGCATGCCGTCGAATGCCTGAGGCGATGTTACCTCGTGACAATACAAGCGGTCTATATATAACTGTGTGGGGCCGTCGGGTACTTGCTGCACCACGTGTTTATCCCATATTTTATCAAAGAGTGTATTCATTAGTCTTCCTCCTTCTTAAATTTGTTGATACAATCGACATAAGCCTCGACACTGGCGGTTACGATATCAGTATTGGCACCAAAACCATAGTAAAGTGCACCATCGTACTCCACTTGCATGTGAACTTTACCCACATCGTCAGAGCCCTTAGAGATGGCCTGAATGGTAAACTCCTTCAGCGTCATCTGTTTCATGATAATCTTCTTAAGAGCTTTGATAGCCGCATCCACAGGACCGTTACCAGAAGCTGCCGCCTCGAATTTCTGTCCACTGATGTCGAGCCCGATACTGGCCACACTCTTCACGCCCTTACCGGTAGTAACCTGCAAGAAATCAAGGCGAACGGCGTGTGTATCAGCTGTATCTGCACCAGCCAGCATCAGGGCATCAGCATCGCTCACCTCTTTCTTCTGATCAGCCAGCACCAGGAACTTCTCATATACTTTATCCAGTTTTTCCTCAGTCAGATCCACGCCGTTCACATGCAGACGATGCTTCAAGGCAGCTCGACCAGAGCGGGCGGTGAGTACAATCGAGTTATCATCAATACCCACGTCTTTGGGGTCCATAATCTCGTATGTCTGCACATTCTTCAGCACACCATCCTGATGGATACCGCTTGAGTGTGCAAAGGCATTACGCCCCACGATAGCCTTGTTAGGCTGAACAGGCATGTTCATCAAGCTCGATACCATACGGCTGGTGGGATAAATTTTGGTAGTATTGATATTGGTCTCGATGCCTAACTGCTTGTGACACTTCAGTATCATCGCGATTTCTTCGAGCGAGGTGTTACCAGCACGCTCGCCAATACCATTGATGGTTACCTCCACCTGACGGGCACCAGCCATCACACCACTGAAAGTGTTGGCTGTAGCCATACCCAGGTCGTTATGGCAATGGGTTGAGATAATGGCACGATCGATATTATCAACATGCTCCTTCAAGTACTTGATTTTCTCGAAATACTCCTGTGGCAGACAATACCCTGTGGTATCAGGAATATTCACCACCGTCGCACCAGCCTTGATAACAGCCTCTACCACCTGAGCCAGATATTCATTATCCGTACGTCCAGCATCCTCGCAGTAGAATTCCACATCGTCTACAAATCGCTTGGCATATTTGGTAGCTGCAACTGCACGCTCCAGAATTTCTTCGCGGGTAGAATTGAACTTATACAGAATATGCTCGTCGCTAGTGCCGATACCCGTATGGATACGCTTGTGTTTGGCATACTGCAGGGCTTCGAAAGCCACGTCGATATCCCGTTCAACGGCACGTGTCAGCGCACAAATCACTGGCCATGTAACCGCTTTCGAAATTTCAATCACACTGTTAAAGTCGCCTGGACTTGAGATAGGGAATCCTGCTTCGATCACGTCCACGCCCAACTGCTCAAGCGCCTTTGCCACCTGTATCTTCTCTACAGTGTTCAATTGGCATCCGGGCACCTGTTCGCCGTCGCGGAGCGTTGTGTCGAAAATAAACAATCTGTCACTCATTTCTTTTGTTTCTTAATTAATTGTTTGACTATATATTCCAAGAAAAAAGCCTTTCACACTCGGAAGTGAGAAAGGCTCTATAACATTCAGTATCATTATATCTAACTTATATACGCACCTAAATCACTTCCGCCTGCCCCATGCAGTCGAATAATAATCAGGCCGTTAAGTAGATTCAGACTCTTCATTTTTGCTTACTTTTTTAAATTCGGGTGCAAAAGTAATCATTTCTTTTGGAATAAACAAACAATTTGTAACTTTTTTATTAAGATTTCTATCAAATTATCATATTTACGCAATAATTACTTATTAAATGTTAGCCTTTTGATAGATTTTCTTCATATCGTCGGGTGTCAGCACCTCCATTGCTCCAATGTTCATCTTGCCACCCCGACTACACTTATCTACGAGAGCATCAATCTCTTCATTGGTAACCTTTCTTCCCACCAATTCTGGAATACTAATAGGCATGCCGATAGATTTAAAGAACTGCTCAACAGCTTCGATACCCTTCGTGGCACCTTCAACACCCATCACATTTCTGGCAAATTTCTCGAATCGGGCACTATGCTTATCCAGCACATAGCGCGCCCACGAGCCCCAGATGGCAGCCAGTCCCGCACCATGTGTCACACCAAACATGCCACTCAGTTCATGCTCCAATTTATGACATGCGAAATCCTTCTCCGTACCACATTCAGTCAGATCATTGTGCGATAATGAACTGGCCCACATGATGGCTGCACGATGCTTATAGTCCTCAGGCTGGTGCAGAACCACTGGCGTTGCCTCTATCACTGTGCGCAGTAGGGCTTCGGCAATGGCGTCAGTCAGCATAGCATCCTCATATTTCGAGAAGTAGCGCTCCATCGTATGCATCATAATATCGGTAGCACCTGCGGCAGTCTGATAAGCAGGCAAGGTATAGGTGCGTTCAGGATTCATGATAGCGAACTTACAGCGACTCAAATCGCTGTTCACACCACGCTTCAGCATACCATCATCGTTAGTAATCACACAACTCGACGACATCTCGGAGCCAGCAGCAGGAATTGTCAGCATAACGCCGATAGGCAGACATGACTGAGGCACCGCCTTACCATCCCAGAAGTCCCACACATCACCCTGATAACCAACACCATAGCCGATAGCCTTCGACGAATCAATCACGCTTCCGCCGCCAACAGCTAAGATAAAGTCAACATTTTCACGCTGGCATAAGGCGATACCCTCGCGTACCTTACTTAATAAGGGATTAGGCACCACCCCACCCAACTCAACAAAGCTGATACCAGCATCGCCCAGCATTTTCTCAACCTTATCAAGCAACCCTGAGCGACGGGCACTGCCTCCTCCATAGTGTACCAGCACCCTGGTACCCCCATATTGTTTAATCAACCCTGGAAGTTTCTCCTCACTCTCGCAACCAAACACCACGCGTGTAGGTGCATAAAAATTAAAGTCCTTTATCATATCGCTAGTTTTTTACGTTATTTTGCTTGCAAAGATAAGAAAATAATTTGTAACTTTGCACCCGAAATGATGTAAATAAATGAAAAAGGTATTAATATCTATTATATCACCCTTTATACTGCTGTCGGCATCTACTTACCTGATTGGCAAACCTTCGCACCAAGGTATGCAGCTGAGTACACACTTCCAACCATCAGCCGCTATGGTTGCCGACACACCGAAGCATGACAGCAAGCCTGATTTTGGCGACGAATTCAAATATTACTTCGACCGTCACAATGTGATGGACGAAGGTTACGAGATGGTGGCAGCCTTTGCCAACGGCAAGCGCCTGACGATAGAGCCAGCCCGATGTCTGACCGTCTGGAACGTAGGTCGCTGGCGTAACCGCCAGCACGAGGGCACCGTCCTCACCACCGACTCTGCAGGTTTCACGGTTATAGGCATCTATGAGGCCGACACCATCAAGACAGGTATACGTGTTGACACCTTAGGTACCTATTTGGGCGACTTCAAGGGCATAGAAGCCGACGGTCACGGCGCCTATATCGCCGAAGGCTGCTATTTCGAAGGCCACTGGGCAGAGAACCAGCGCGACGGTTTTGGCATCCAACTACTCACGCCTGCCAACGACAATCCCCGTCTGCAGGTAGGCGAATGGAAGAAAAACCGCTTCTGGGGCGAGCGCATGAAGTACACCTCGGAACGTATCTATGGCATCGACATTGCCCGCTATCAGCACGGCAAGGGGCGCCAAGTATTCCCTATCAACTGGAAGCAGCTCGGCATCAGCTATTTAGGACGTAAAAGTCATAAGAATGTACACGGCACAGCCGATTATCCCGTATCGTTCATCTTCATCAAGAGTACCGAAGGTACCACGGTACGCAACAAATACTACGTTTCCGACTATGCCGCAGCACGCAAACACGGCATCCCCATCGGCGCATACCATTTCTTCTCACTCAAGACCTCGGGCGCAGCTCAGGCACAACACTTCATCAATAACACCCTATTCAAGAAGGGCGACCTTCCCCCCGTACTCGATGTTGAACCCAGCGATGCCCAGATAGCAGCTGCTGGCGGCCCTGAGAAGATGTTCCAACAAATCCGTATATGGCTTCAACTGGTAAAAAGACGCTGCGGCGTATCACCTATCCTATACATCAACCAGATGTTCATCAACAAGTACTTCTCGCTGGCGCCAGATATCAAGCGCGACTATGACGTGTGGATAGCCCGCTATGGCGAGTACAAGCCCGATGTGCGCCTGGCCTTCTGGCAGTTGTGCCCTGACGGACGCGTCAAAGGCATACACGGTGATGTGGACATCAATGTGTTTAATGGCTACAAGAGCCAGTTTGAAACATTCGTACAACAAAAATCCATCAAATGAAGACGATACTGATCCTGGTGGGCAAGACCACCGACAAGCATTTTCAAGCAGGCATCAACGACTACTGTGACCGCATAGGCCACTATATGCCCTTCGACTTGGTAACCATCCCCGAGCTCAAGAACACCAAGAGTCTTTCAGAAGACCAACAGAAACAAGCAGAGGGCGAACTGATACTAAAACAGATTCAGACCAGCGACACCGTAGTGCTGCTCGACGAGCATGGCAAGGAGTTTCGCAGCATTGAGTTTGCCAAGTGGCTGGAGCAGAAACGCAATACGGCCCGCCGACTGATATTCGTCGTAGGCGGACCGTATGGATTTTCACAAGATGTCTATGCCCGTGCCAACGAGCAGTTGTCGCTCTCAAAAATGACATTCTCGCACCAGATGATCCGCTTGGTATTTACAGAGCAGATCTATCGTGCCTGCACCATCATCAAGGGCGAGCCTTATCACCACGAGTAATTACAGATCATTATAGTTCTGAACGCTGAAGGTAGTGATACGCATATCACCCGTTTCGTAGCCGCGCTTCAGCCAACGCTTACGCTGATCGCTGGTACCATGCGTAAACGATTCGGGCGTAGCACGCCCCTGCGCCTTCTTCTGCAGCCAGTCGTCGCCGATAGCCTTTGCCAACTCCAAGCCCTTTTCCAGATCGCCATACTCCATTGAGTGATTGATGGCATCCTCATAGTGCGCCCAAACGCCTGCATAGTAGTCGGCCAATAGCTCCAGTCGCACACTAATCTGATTAGCCGTCACTTTATCTGTCTGATTCATAGCCGAATGTGCCTTATTCAATGTACCAGTCAGATACTCTACATGATGGCCAATCTCGTGGGCAATCACATACGCATAAGCAAAAGTATTACCTTCGACACCCAACTGACGTTTCATCTGCGTGAAGAACGACAGATCAACATACAGTTTCTGGTCGGCCGAACAATAGAACGGCCCTACAGCAGCCGTAGCCGAGCCACAAGCCGAGTTGACCTGGTTGGTAAACAGCACAAGTGTAGGATACTGATACTCACCCCAACCATTCTCCTGAAAGACCTTAGTCCACACCTCCTCCGTACTGGCCAGAATCTTCTTACAGTCAGAGGCCAACTCCTGTTCCTCCTCTGTAAAATGCTCCTCACCAACGGTCTCTGTAGGCGCCTGCATGGTTTGCTGTACCACATTCTGCACCACATCCGTCACATCACCACCCTGTAGAAATGTAAACAGCGCTATCAGAATAATGCCCCCGATTCCACCAATACCAGCCTTGACACCACCGCCCATGCCGCGACGGTCATCAACATGCGAGCTTTCACGTCTTCCGTCTAATCTCATAGCTTGAAGGTTTTATTTTTTAATATTCTTATCACCGTACCGTCATGTGAAAACAGCCTTGCTTCACCTCGTATTTGATGTAGCAGCGACCTTGTTCGCGCATATCGCGCAGCACCTCTGAGAGTACATATTTCAGCGAGTCATTACGCACCGCACGACGGGCTGGTCCATCAGGATCCTCCACCGTTTCATAACGGTTATAACAGATATCGAATGTGGTACCATAGAGGTGGCATGAGTTCTCTGTAGCGTTCCCATTGTGGCGACGCAGTTTGGCCACATCCTCCTGCGAGCGGAGTACGCTGGTCACTATCGGACGATGCAAGGGAATGCCCTTGACATAGAGACTGTCGAAAAACGCCTGACCAATATCCTGCAGTAACACAGCCGCACGAGGTACCAGATACGGGATGCTGGAATAGAGGCGATCGATATGATAATACGGATTTGCGCCCACATATACCAGTTCGTTTTTGCGTTTCTCTGCATCTTCGCGATTTTTTACGCGTTTCACCCCCCACTTCATCGCAGCAGTCAGCTGCACAGCCTGCGTATCTGGGAAACAAGCCTTGAAACTTGGTACTGAATATATTTTGTGAGGTTTATCAGTTTTCAACTGAGGACCGACGATTTCTTGAGCTACAGGCTCTACCGATGGCTCATCACTTTGGCTCTCAGCCACCTGTGGATACGCTGCACGAATTGCCGCCAGCAACAAAACCATTGCCGTAAACCCCATTAAATATCGTTTTTTTGTCAGTTTCATCTAAAAATTTTCTTTTGCGTTGCAAAGATACAAATAATTTTTGTAACTTTGTGCCCAAATTTTAAAAAACTTCAGCTTTTGATAGAGAAACATATCGTATTAGAAGACATTGACCCCGTCATATTCTATGGGGTTGGCAACGGGCACTTGCAGATGATTCGCTCGCTATATCCAAAACTGCGCATCATGGCCCGTGACAATGTCATCCGTGTGTTAGGCGACGAGGAACAGATGGCAGCTTTCGAGGAAAGTGTTGAGAAGCTGCGCGCTCACGTACTCCGCTTCAACTCCCTTGGCGACGAGGATATCCTAGACATTATTAAAGGTAATCGCACGCGCGACGACGTGCCTGATGGCGTTGTAGTCTACTCCATGTCAGGACGCCCTATCAAGGCCCGTACACCCAATCAGCAACGACTCATCGAGGCCTACAACCAGAACGACATGGTGTTTGCCGTCGGACCTGCTGGTACAGGTAAAACCTATCTCTCTATCGCTTTGGCCGTCAAGGCGCTGAAGGACAAGACTGCCAAGAAAATCATCCTCTCACGTCCCGCCGTCGAGGCTGGTGAGAAACTCGGCTTCTTGCCAGGCGACATGAAGGAGAAGATTGATCCTTATCTGCAACCGCTTTACGATGCCCTTGAGGATATGCTTCCACAAGTGAAGCTGCAGGACATGATGGAGAAGCACATCATCCAGATTGCCCCATTAGCCTTTATGCGTGGTCGTACGCTCTCTGATGCTGTAGTGATTCTCGACGAGGCACAGAACACCACGCCTGCCCAGATCCGAATGTTCCTCACCCGCATGGGCTGGAATACCAAGATGATCATCACGGGCGACATGACCCAGATAGATCTGCCCCACTCACAGAAAAGCGGACTCATCGAGGCCTTGCATATATTAAATAATGTAGAAGGTATCGGGATTGTAAACCTGGACCGCGGCGACATCGTACGCCACAAGCTCGTAACCCGCATCGTGAATGCCTACGAGGAATTCGATAAGGAGATGAAAGGTGAATTTGATAATAACACAATAAAGAGATGAAAGCATTAACTAAGACGGACTTTAAGTTCGCAGGACAGAAGAGCGTGTATCATGGAAAGGTACGCGATGTGTACAACATCAACGACGATCTGATGGTGATGGTAGCCACCGATCGTATCTCAGCATTCGACGTTGTGCTGCCTAAGGGAATCCCTTTCAAGGGTCAGGTACTCAACCAGATAGCAGCCAAGTTCCTTGATGCCACTACCGACATCTGCCCTAACTGGAAATTGGCCACCCCCGATCCTATGGTTACCGTAGGTTTGAAGTGCGAAGGTTTCCGCGTGGAGATGATTATCCGCTCTATCCTGACGGGTTCAGCTTGGCGCGAGTACAAGAACGGTTGTCGTGAGCTCTGTGGCGTAAAACTGCCCGACGGCATGAAGGAAAACGAGCGTTTCCCCGAGCCCATCATCACTCCAACCACTAAGGCCGACGAAGGTCACGACATGAACATCTCGAAGGAAGAGATCATTGCTCAGGGCATCGTATCAGCTGAGGACTACGCCATCATGGAGGATTACACCCGCAAGATTTTCGCTCGCGGACAGGAGATTGCTGCCAAGCGTGGACTGATTCTTGTCGACACCAAGTACGAGTTTGGTAAGCGCGATGGAAAAGTTTACCTCATCGACGAAATCCACACCCCCGACTCAAGCCGCTACTTCTACGCTGATGGCTACGAGGAGAAACTCGCTAAGGGAGAGCCCCAGCGCCAGCTCTCTAAGGAATTCGTTCGCCAGTGGCTCATCGAGCACGACTTCATGAACGAGCCCGGACAGACAATGCCTGAGATTACCGACGAGTATGCAGAGAGCGTTTCCGACCGTTACATCGAACTCTACGAACACATTGTCGGCGAGAAGTTTGAGCGTGAAACCAGCGACGACGACATCGCCGAGCGTATCGAGAAAAACGTCAGCAACTGGTTGACAGCCTTCAAGTCTCGTTAATAGTCTACTTCAATTATCAATTGTCAACAAACATGTACGAGCAGGAGAAGATCAAGCCATACGGCGATGGCGAGAAAGCCTCACAGGTAGAACAGATGTTCGACAACATCGCGCCTACCTATGATAAGCTGAACCACCGTCTGTCGTGGGATATCGATAAGGGGTGGCGCCGCAAGGCCATCAAGGCTTTGCAGCCCTATACCCCACAGTCACTGCTCGATATCGCCACTGGCACAGGCGATTTTGCCATTCTGTCGGCCCAGATGCTGAAGCCCGCCCGCTTAGTGGGCGCCGACATCAGCGAGGGTATGATGGAGATAGGCCGTCAGAAGGTAAAGGCACTCGGTCTCGACCATATCGTGACTTTCGAGAAAGAAGACTGCCTGAACCTGTCATACCATAGCGACACTTTCGATGCCGTGACCGCAGCCTTCGGTATCCGCAACTTTGCCGACCTCGATGCCGGTTTACGCGAGATTTACCGTGTACTCAAACCAGGCGGTCACCTCTCTATCGTCGAACTTACGTCGCCCGTCTCGTTCCCCATGAAGCAGTTGTTCCATATCTACGCACACACCGTGCTGCCTGTATATGGACGACTGATCAGCAAGGACACCAGCGCCTACCCCTATCTCACCAAGACCATCGAGGCTTTCCCACAAGGTGAGCGCATGGTCGATATCCTGCTGAAGGCCGGCTTTGTCGAAGCTTCATTCAAGCGGTTAACGTTTGGCATTTGCACGATGTATTTCGCAACTAAATAGGTATTATAAAAAAATGGACAAGTACGGACTTATCGGCTACCCCTTGGGCCACTCATTCTCCATCAGCTACTTCAATCAGAAGTTTGCCGATGAAGGTATCAATGCCAAGTACGAGAATTTCGAGATTCCCACCATTGACGATCTGCCCGAGATCATTGACCGCAATCCCAATCTGAAGGGACTCAACGTCACCATCCCTTATAAAGAGAAGGTGATTCCTTTCCTCGACAGCATTTCGCCCGAGGCACGAGCCATTGGCGCTGTTAACGTCATCCGAGTGGTTCACGAGAAGAACAAGACGTTGCTCAAGGGCTACAACAGCGATGTCATTGGTTTTACTCAAAGCATCGAGAGCATGCTCGATCCAAAATGGCACAAGAAAGCCCTCATTCTGGGCACAGGCGGTGCCTCAAAAGCCATCAACTTCGGTCTCAAGTCATTAGGCATTGAGCCCGTGTTTGTTAGCCGCTACGAGCGCCCCGACACGATTCAATACAGTCAGATTACCCCCGAGGTAGTCAAGGAATACAACGTCATTGTCAACTGCACACCATTAGGCATGTACCCCAAAACCGACGAGTGCCCCGACCTGCCCTACGAGGCAATGGACTCACATACCATCCTCTACGACCTGATTTACAACCCCGACCAAACACTGTTTATGCGTAAGGGGGCAAAATACGGTGCCGAGGTGAAAAACGGTCTCGAAATGCTACTCCTGCAAGCCTTTGCCAGTTGGGAGTTCTGGCACGGAAACGATAAATAAAAAAAGATTATGGACAACAGATATATGATGCGAGGCGTAAGTGCCGCCAAGGAAGATGTGCACAACGCCATCAAAAACATTGATAAGGGTATTTTCCCACAGGCCTTCTGTAAGATTATTCCCGACATCTTAGGGGGCAACCCAGAGTATTGCAACATCATGCACGCCGACGGCGCTGGCACAAAATCGGCCCTTGCCTACATGTATTGGAAAGAGACCGGTGACCTGTCAGTATGGAAAGGTATCGCTCAGGATGCCATCGTTATGAATACCGACGACTTGCTCTGCGTAGGTGCCGTGGATAACATCCTGGTATCAAGCACCATCGGCCGCAACAAGATGCTCATCCCTGGCGAAGTTATCTCTGCCGTCATCAATGGTACCGACGAACTGCTCAGCGAGCTCCGCGAGATGGGAATCGGCATCTATCCCACTGGTGGTGAGACAGCCGATGTAGGCGATCTGGTTCGAACCATCATCGTCGACAGCACCGTTACCTGCCGTATGAAGCGCGCCGACGTCATCGACAATGCCAACATTCGTCCTGGCGACGTCATCGTCGGTCTTTCATCTACAGGTCAGGCCACCTACGAAAAACGCTACAACGGCGGTATGGGATCTAACGGTCTCACCTCAGCCCGTCACGACGTGTTCGCCAAGTATCTGGCAGAGAATTACCCAGAGAGTTATGATCACGCCGTACCCGAAGAACTCGTGTTTAGTGGAAAATACAAGCTCACCGACGCTGTAGAAGGCGCTCCCGTGAATGCAGGTCAGCTTGTTCTTTCGCCAACCCGCACTTACGCTCCTGTCATCAAGAAGTTGCTCGACGAACTCCGTCCTGAAATTCACGGTATGGTTCACTGCACAGGCGGTGCCCAGACCAAGGTGCTCCACTTTGTAAATGCCAACTGCCGCGTAGTGAAGGACAACATGTTCCCCGTTCCCCCACTCTTCCGTGCTATCCACGAGTGTTCAGGCACCGACTGGAAGGAGATGTACCAGGTATTCAACATGGGTCACCGTATGGAAATCTACGTACGTCCCGAGGTTGCCGACAAGGTAATCGCGATATCAAAGTCGTTCAACATCGACGCTCAGGTAGTTGGTCACATCGAGGAAGGTAAGAAGAGTCTCACCATCAAGAGCGAGTTCGGCACATTCGATTATTAATCGTTTTTTCAACCTATACAAGCACAGCGGAGGCCAAATTGAGTCCTCCGCTGTACTTTTTTAAAGCCGTCATCGCCACGGAAAGAAGTACAGCTAAAGGTGTACACGCGCGCGAACCTTAATATAATAATAAATAAGCCCTAACCTTCTGGTACCAACAATTGCTTCTTGGAAAGTTTTTTTTGCACGCACAACTACTCAAAATGCAAACGATTGTATAATATTTTATGTTAACATTTTATAAAATTAATCGCTGTGTAGGCACACATTGACGATTCATCAAAAAAAAACGCCAAAAAATTTGTGAGTTTCCGAAAAAAACCTTACCTTTGCCACCGTTATCCTGAAAACAATCTTTTTACCTTAGAAGACTAATACCTATTGAAGATATGGAGCGATCGCTTGCGAAAGTCATCGCTTTATTTTTTGCCCGCGCTCGAATAGTTAAACTTTCATAAATCTTACTACTTTTCACTATTCACTATTCACTATTATATAAAAATTATGTACCTTTGCACCCCGTTAGAGTCCGTTGGGGCAGAGTTAAGTGTGTACGAACGTATGCCGCCTCGCGGAAAAACCCCTAAATACAAATAAAAGCAAAATGTACGCAATTGTAGAAATTCAGGGTCAGCAGTTCAAGGCTGAGGAGGGCAAGAAGCTCTTCGTGCACCACATCAAGGATGTTGAGGCAGGCAAGACTGTTGAATTTGACAAGGTACTGCTCGTAGATGCTGACGGCGCAGTGAAGGTAGGTGCTCCCACCGTAGATGGAGCAAAAGTAGTGTGTGAAGTAGTGAACCCACTCGTAAAGGGTGACAAGGTCATCGTTTTCAAGATGAAGCGTCGTAAGGACTATCGCGTTCGCAACGGTCATCGTGAGCAGTTCACAGAAGTAGTAATCAAGTCGGTAATCGCTTAAAAACGTAGGAGGAACAACATTATGGCACATAAGAAAGGTGTAGGTAGTTCTAAGAACGGTCGTGAGAGCGCAGCTCAGCGACTTGGCATCAAGATCTTCGGTGGTCAGCAGTGCGTAGCTGGTAACATCATCGTTCGCCAGCGTGGTACAAAGCACAATCCTGGTAACAACGTTGCCATTGGTAAGGACGACACTCTCTACGCTCTCGTAGACGGTACCGTAAACTTCCACAAGGGCAAGTACAACAAGAGCGTTGTATCAGTAATTCCTAATGCTGAGGCCTAAGGTAAAATTTTAAAGAAACAACTTATTCCAAACAAACAACAGATTCCCGCACTCCGCAAGGAGTAGCGGGATTTCTGCATTTTTAAGGCTATTTTCTTGGCTATTTAATCGATTATTTGTACCTTTGCGCCTTAGAAAAAGAATATAAACAAATAAATACGTATTTGATATGTTAACACTCAAACTCATCAATGAGGAAACAGAACGCGTGATTCGCGGATTGGAGAAGAAACATTTTGCTGGCGCTAAAGAGGCCATCAATCAGGTTTTGGCCGTTGACAAGCGTCGTCGTGAGGCACAACAGGAGCTCGACAAGTGTCTGAACGAGCAGAAACAGCTCTCAGGACAGATAGGCCGACTGATGAAAGAAGGCAAGAAGGACGAGGCTGAGCAGGTAAAGGCTCAGGTGGCCCAGTTGAAGGAGAAATCAAAGGAAATGGACGAGACTATGGCCAAGGCTCAGGAAGAGATGACCACTCTGCTCTGCCAGATTCCTAACATTCCATACGACGAAGTGCCCGAAGGCAAGGCTGCCGAGGACAACCACGTAGTGAAGAGCAACCTGAAGGAGTGCACCGCCGACGATACTGTTGGCAACTGGGATGTAAACCCCAAGCTGGGTATTGCCAATCCCCTGCCCCACTGGGAGCTCGCCAAGAAATACAACCTCATCGACTTTGATCTGGGCGTAAAGATCACTGGTGCCGGCTTCCCTGTTTATATCGGCAAGGGAGCCCGTCTGCAGCGCGCCCTCATCAACTTTTTCCTCGACGAGGCCCGCAAGAGCGGTTACACAGAGATTATGCCACCTACAGTAGTTAACGCTGCCTCAGGCTATGGCACAGGCCAGCTGCCCGACAAGGAAGGACAAATGTACCACTGCGAGGTAGATGATTTCTATCTCATCCCAACAGCCGAGGTACCTGTAACCAACATCTATCGCGACGTGATTCTCGACGAGAAGGATCTGCCTATCAAGAACTGTGCTTACACAGAGTGCTTCCGTCGTGAGGCAGGCTCATATGGTAAGGATGTTCGTGGTCTGAACCGTCTGCACGAGTTCTCGAAGATTGAGATTGTTCGTATCGATAAGCCCGAGCACTCAAAGGAGAGTCACAAAGAGATGCTGGAGCACGTTGAAGGCCTGCTCAAGAAGTTAGAGCTCCCCTATCGTATTCTGCTACTCTGCGGCGGCGATCAGAGCTTTACAAGCGCCATCTGCTACGACTTCGAGGTATACTCAGAGGCTCAGGGGCGCTGGCTCGAGGTATCAAGTGTATCTAATTTCGACACCTATCAGGCCAACCGCTTGAAGTGCCGCTATCGCAATAGCGAGACCAAGAAGACCGAGCTGTGCCACACGCTGAATGGTTCGGCTCTGGCTCTGCCAAGAATCGTTGCAGCTCTGCTGGAGAACAACCAGACAGAGAACGGCATTAAGATTCCTGCAGCACTCGTTCCCTACATGGGTTGCGACATGATTGATTAATCAACAACTTACAAATACTTATGAACAAAATCGTTAGAAAAGAGCAGTTCTCCGAGAAGGTTTTTCTTTTTGAGATCGAAGCTCCACTGATTGCGAAGAGCCGTAAGGCAGGCAACTTCGTAATCGTGCGCGTAGGCAAGAAAGGTGAGCGCATGCCGCTGACCATCGCTGGCGCAGACATCGACAAGGGTACCATCACACTCGTAGTACAGATGGTGGGACTCTCATCCAAAAAACTCTGTGCCCTGAATGTGGGCGACTATGTGACTGACGTGGTTGGTCCATTAGGTAACCCCACAAAGATTGAGAACTACGGAACAGTAGTCTGCGCAGGTGGTGGATTGGGCGTAGCACCTATGCTGCCCATTATCCAGGCACTCAAGGCCGCTGGCAACCGTGTGCTCTCAGTAATGGCTGGTCGCTCTAAGGACCTGATCATCCTTGAAGACAAGGTACGCGAAAGTTCTGACGAAGTAATCATCATGACCGATGATGGCAGCTACGGCGAGAAAGGCGTAGTAACCGTTGGTATCGAGAAATTCATTGACCAGGAGCCACATGTGGACAAGGTATTCGCTATCGGCCCTCCTATCATGATGAAATTCTCAAATCTTACCGCTCAGAAGCACAACATCCCTTGCGAAGTCAGCCTGAACACCATCATGGTCGACGGAACAGGTATGTGTGGCGCATGCCGACTCACCATCGGAGGCAAGACCAAGTTCGTTTGTATCGATGGTCCTGAATTCGACGGCGCACTGGTTGACTGGGACGAGATGTTTAAGCGTATGGGCACCTTTAAGCGCGAAGAGCAGGAAGAACTGGCCCACTACGAGGAGCATCTGGACAGCCTTAATGCCGAGGAGAAGGTCGAGACCAAAACCACCGATGTGGTGATGGATGCCGACCCAACCAACGACACCATCGAGGTGCTGACCGATCGTAACGCCGCTTGGCGCGATGAGCTCAGAAAGAGCATGAAACCCAAGGAGCGCACACAGATTGAGCGCGTAGTGATGCCAGAGCTCGACCCCGTTTATCGTGCAACCACCCGTACTGAGGAGGTGAATATCGGCCTGACCAAGGAGATGGCGATGACAGAGGCCAAACGTTGTCTGGACTGCGCCAAACCTACTTGTGTTGAGGGCTGCCCTGTAAACATCAATATCCCCTCGTTCATCAAGAACATCGAGCGTGGTCAGTTCCTGGCAGCCGCTAAGGTACTGAAGAACACCTCTGCCCTCCCCGCTGTCTGCGGACGTGTTTGTCCTCAGGAGAAACAGTGTGAGAGCAAATGTATCCACCTGAAGATGAACGAGCCCGCTGTAGCCATCGGCTATCTGGAGCGTTTCGCTGCTGACTTTGAACGCGAGAGTGGCAACATCTCTCTGCCTGAGATTGCACCAGCCAACGGCATGAAGATTGCCGTAGTAGGTTCTGGTCCTGCCGGACTGAGCTTTGCAGGCGATATGGTGAAGAAAGGTTATGATGTATATGTATTTGAAGCCTTACACGAAATCGGTGGTGTACTGAAGTACGGTATCCCCGAGTTCCGTCTGCCCAACAAGATTGTCGACGTAGAAATTGAGAATCTGGCCAAGATGGGTGTACATTTCCAGACCGACGTCATCGTAGGTAAGACCATCAGCGTAGAACAGCTTGAGAAGCAGGGCTTCAAGGGCATCTTTGTAGGTTCTGGCGCTGGTCTGCCGAACTTCATGAATATCCCTGGCGAGAACAGCATCAACATCATGTCGTCGAACGAGTATCTGACCCGTGTGAACCTGATGGACGCTGCCAACCCAACTACTGACACCCCATTGAATCCAGCCAAGAGCGTGCTGGTTGTAGGTGGTGGTAACACCGCTATGGACTCTTGTCGTACAGCCAAGCGTCTGGGCGCCGACGTGACACTGGTTTATCGCCGTTCTGAGGTAGAGATGCCAGCCCGTCTGGAAGAGGTGAAGCACGCCAAGGAAGAGGGTATCAAATTCCTCACACTCCACAATCCTATCGAGTACATCGCTGATGAGACTGGTGCTGTAAAACAGGCCGTTCTCCAGGTGATGGAGCTGGGAGAGCCCGATGCATCAGGTCGTCGCAGTCCTGTTCCTGTTGAGGGCAAGACCGTTACACTCGATGTCGATCAGGTGATTGTGGCTGTAGGTGTGTCGCCCAACCCACTGGTACCCAAGAGTATCGAGGGCTTGAAGCTGGGACGCAAGAACACTATTGCCGTAAGCGAGGAGATGCAGTCTTCACGTGCTGAGATCTTCGCTGGTGGCGACATCGTGCGTGGTGGTGCAACAGTCATCCTCGCTATGGGTGATGGCCGTCGTGCTGCATTGAATATGGATAAGCATCTGCGTGGAGAAGCCTAATCAAGATAAAGAGAGCCATCGCCTCTGGCATCGTCTCAATGAGCGTTTTGTCAAGGCGATGGCTACTTATCATCTGATAGAAGATGATGACCACATACTCGTGGGCCTATCGGGTGGCAAGGATTCGCTCCTGTTACTCGAACTGCTGGCCAGACGTTCGCGCATCCAGCATCCACGATTCAAGGTAGAGGCGCTGCACGTCAGGATGGAAAACATCCACTATGAGACTGACACCAGCTATCTACAGCAGTTCTGCGACAATCTGGGCGTCGAGCTTCATGTGCTGACAACCCACTTCGAGGTTGATGCTGCGACAGAATCGGGACAACCTACCGATGCAGCCCGTCGCCGCAAGCAGAAAACACCCTGTTTCCTGTGCTCATGGAACCGTCGCAAGCAGATGTTCAATCTGGCACAGGCGTTAGGCTGCAACAAGATAGCCTTAGGCCACCATCAGGACGACCTGCTGCACACAGCGCTGATGAACCTAACCTTCCAAGGGCGATTCGACACCATGCCTGCCCTGCTGAAGATGCGCAAGATGCCACTCGCTATCATCCGTCCGCTATGTATGATTGAGGAGAACGACATCAAGCAGTATGCCCAACTACAGGGCTATCAGAAACAGCAGAAGCTCTGTCCCTACGAGACCTACTCGCATCGCGCAGACATTAAGCAGCTATACGACGCCATTGAGCGTATGAATCCAGAGGCCCGCTACAGCATGTGGAACGCACTTAACGAAGACAATAAACTAATTGAAGAATAGATATGAAACTAAGGAAAATTACAATACTGATATTGGCACTCTTGCTGGCACTACCGATGGCAGCACAGAAGAAGAAGCGCATTAAACCACGCCCAAAGCCAGAGCCTGTAGTCGAAGAGCCACTGGAAGACCCACGTATCACCAACATGCGTGCGATGACCCAGCAGATTATCTTCATCGACAGTATTGTAACCAACAAAGAGCAGTTTCTCTCAGCCATCCGCCTATCGTCGGAATCTGGGCAGCTCATGAATACGGGCGCCTTCTTCCGCAATCAGCTCAAAGGCTGTCTCTACATCAACGAGATGGGCAATAAGATATATTTCAGTCAGCAAGAGGGCAAACAGCAGCAACTGTTCACATCCGATAAGTTAGGCAACGAGTGGAGCCATCCGCAGGCCCTGCAGGGCCTCAACGAAGGCATCGACGAGGCCTCCTACCCCTTCATGCTTTCAGATGGTGTCACCTTCTACTTTGCAGGCAAGGGCGAAGAGAGTATTGGCGGCTACGATATCTTCATGACACGCTACGACTCACGTAGCGGCAGTTTCCTGAAACCAGAGAATCTGGGCATGCCCTTCAACTCTGAGGCCAACGACTACATGTACGCTATCGACGAAACTAATCGTATTGGTTACTTTGCCAGCGACCGTCGCCAGCCTGAGGGTAAGGTCTGCATCTACATCTTCATCCCAGCCGATGCGCGTAAGACCTACGATGCCTCGAAATATTCAGAGGAGAAGATACGTCGCTTTGCCGACATCGCAAGAATCGCCGACACCTGGGGCAATGGTCAGGAACGGAAGGCCGCACTCGAGCGCATCAAAAACAAATATGCCGCTAATGGTGCTTCAGGCGAAATGGTGAGCACTGATGGCGAAGCTTCAGCAGTACATTTCCAGTCGAAAGAGGCAAAATCGCTTTACCAGAAGCTGATGAAAGAGCAGTATGAGCTCGAAATCGCCAACTCACGTCTGGACCAGCTGCGTCAGGAGTATCACAAGGCCAATACCAACGAGAGAAAGCAGATGAAGAGTGAGATTCTGAAGCTTGAAGACGAGGTCATCAAGCTGAACGCTCACGTCAAACAGTTGGACAAGGCCACACGTAATGCCGAAATCAGTAGTAAACAACAATAATACATACAGTCTATGAAAAAGAAATTTCCAGAATCAGAACTGATTATCAATGCCGATGGTTCATGTTTCCATCTGCATCTGAAGCCTGAACAGCTGGCCGACAAGGTGGTGCTGGTAGGCGACCCAGCCCGTGTTGATACCGTTGCTGCCCATTTCGACTCAAAAGAGTGCGAGGTGTCGAGCCGCGAGTTCCACACTATCACAGGTATGTATAAAGGCAAGCGTATCACCTGTCAGAGTCACGGTATCGGCTGCGATAATATCGACATCGTAGCCAACGAGCTCGACACGCTCGCCAACATCGATTATAACACCCGCGAGGAGAAAGCCGAGCACCGCACCCTCACCATGGTACGTATCGGTACCTGTGGCGGTTTGCAGCCCAACACCCCTACAGGTTGCTTCGTGGCATCGGTAAAGAGCATTGGTTTTGATGGTCTGCTCAACTACTATGCCGACCGTAACAAAGTGTGCGACCTGAAGCTTGAAGAAGCCTTCAAGCAGCACATGAATTGGAACCCCATCAAGGGCGCTCCTTACGTATCGGTAGCCGATGCTGAGCTCATCGACCGCATTGCCAAGGACGATATGGTTTGCGGCTACACCATCTCGTGTGGTGGATTCTACGGCCCTCAGGGACGTGTACTCCGTGCCAATATCGAGGATCCCAAACAGAACGAGAAGATTGAAAACTTTGAGTATGATGGCCTGAAGATCTGCAATTTCGAGATGGAATCGAGTGCGCTCGCTGGTATGGCGTCGCTGCTGGGTCATCGCGCTATGACCTGCTGCATGGTCATCGCTAATCGCTACGCCCAGAAAATGAACACAGAGTATAAAAACTCTATCGACACACTTATCGAAAAAGTACTCAACCGCATTTAAATGAACGAAACAATCTGCGCTCTCGCCACAGCCCCAGGTGGCGCTATAGGAATTATAAGAATCTCAGGCCCTAAATCGCTTGAGATTCTTTCTCATGTATTTTCAAAGGACCTCTTGCAGGCCCAGCCCAACACCATTCATTATGGACATATCAAGAACGGCGAAGAGATTATCGACGAGGTTCTGGTGAGCGTATTCCGTGCCCCCCACTCTTATACGGGCGAAGAGAGTGCAGAGATTTCCTGTCACGGCTCGCGTTACATTCTGAATAAGGTGATAGCCTTGCTGATAGCTAACGGTTGCCGTCAGGCTGGCCCAGGCGAATTCACCCAGCGTGCCTATCTGAACGGCAAGATGGACCTCTCGCAGGCCGAAGCTGTGGCCGACCTGATAGCCTCTACCAATCAGACTACCCATCAGATAGCCATGAGTCAGCTGCGCGGTCATTTTTCATCAAAGCTCGCCCAACTGCGCGAACAACTACTCAAGCTCACCTCGCTCTTGGAGCTCGAACTTGATTTTTCCGACCACGAGGATCTAGAGTTTGCCGACCGCAGCGAACTTACAGAACTTACCAAAACGATTTACAATCACATCATCCGTTTAGCCCAGAGTTTCGAAACAGGACAAGCCCTCAAGCAAGGCATCCCCGTGGCTATTGTAGGCAAAACCAATGTAGGTAAATCCACCCTACTCAATCGCCTACTGAAGGACGATCGCGCCATCGTTTCTGATATTCACGGCACCACCCGCGACACCATCGAAGACACCATCGACATCCATGGCGTCACCTTCCGTTTCATCGATACTGCAGGTATCAGAGAGACCTCTGACACCATCGAACAGATAGGTATCGACCGCACCTACCAGGCTATTCAAAAGGCCCGCATCGTTCTTTGGCTCATCGATACAGAACCTTCAAGAGAAGAAATAAATAACATCAATCGACACTCTGAAAATAAAAAACTTATCATCATCAAAAACAAATCTGATAAAGACAGTAACAATAGTTACAATTTGTTAAACATACCATTTATCGCCATCAGCGCGAAGTTTGGCACTGGGATCGATGAGTTAGAGCGAGCCATCTACGAGGCTGCCGACATTTCCACCCTCACAGAGAACGATATCATCGTCACCAACGCTCGCCACTACGACGCTTTGGTTCGCGCCCACGACAACATCCAGCGTGTTATCGACGGACTCGAAATGCAACTAAGCGGCGACCTTCTCAGCGAAGACCTCCGCCAAGCCCTCGACACCCTTGCCGAGATCACCGGCGGCCAGATAACCCCCAACGAAGTATTAGGAAATATATTTAAAAACTTTTGCGTGGGAAAATAGAATACGATTAACGGTCATCACTCGATATGACTCGATATGACTAAATCGTTTATTTTCAAGCAATTCCACACTCGCAATATCATCAGCGTTAATCGTTGATGATATTTTTTTCGCTCATTTTTGTACGTTATTTGTACGTTTGGGAAAATCCCAACGTTGGCACATGCTCACTCAATGTCTCCGACTGGCACACGTTGGACACCATTGGATTGTTAAACGATGTCCTCGCGTGGCACACTTTGGACACATTTGGACACATTTAGACAGACTTGGACAGAAAACAGGAATAATAACGTACAAAAATAGACATATGGAAATAGTTAAGAAATGCGAATGGTGTCATAAGACCTTCATTGGTCAGATGGTCACAGCAAGGTTTTGCAGCAGTAAATGTTGCAATCAGGCTTATAGGTACAAGAGAAATGTGCAATCAGGCAAGTGCACACCTCCCGACAGCACTATCGATTTGAGTACCTTATCAAGAAGAGTTGACGAGAAGAAGCAGTTCAATGACACGCTGAAGGATAAACAGTTTCTGTCTCCTACAGAGGCTGCAGAGCTTCTGGGCGTTTGCCGAAGTACTATCTACAATTATCTTGGGCTGCAAGAACTGAAAGCAAAGCAGTTTCGAGGAAAGACCATCATCAGAAGGAGGGACATTGAAAAACTTTTCGATGATGCCCCATCCTATAAGAAGCGAGGCAGCATCCAAAAGGGAAAGAAAACTCATAATGACTATTATTCCCTTAAAGAGATGATGGAGAAATTCAAAATCAGTAAGCGAACGGTATTCCGCAGATGCGAACAGTTCGGTATTCCCCAAATCATTGAAGGTAGAAGAACTTTCTGGAAAAAGAAAGACGTTGACGTGCATTTCGCAGAACTGCTCGTGCAATACGACCTGAAAGACTGGTATAATGCCAAGCAGATAGAGGACATTTATGGGATGAAGCGTGCAGCTCTAAACAAGTATGCTCTTCGCCATAATGTGCCACGCATCCAGTTTCAGAACGTCACTTACTTCTCTAAGAGCCATATTGACAACCTCAAACGACTTGCCAAAATACCAGATGGCAACTACTACACCGTTCAGGACATTGTCAAAAGCAGCAGTTTCTCAACATCCCAAGTTCGTTACTATGTCAAGAACGAAGAACTGAGAGTGAAGAGGGTCAACGGACTGTTGCTGATACTGAGGACTGACTGGGATGCCTTCGTAAAACGATATCAGGCAAGCCACCTCTCTGAAGCACCCAAGCCACAAGAACCCAGTCCTTTCTACACCATTGATGAGATTATTGAGAAGTACAAGGTCAAGGAAACGACCATCTACCGTATTGCCAAAGCGCAGAACATAGATGTCTTTACTATTGGGGATAAGAAATGCTTCCCCAAAGCTGGTATCGACAACTATTTCATCAAGGACAATCCTACCCCAGAACTGACAGAATGGTACTCCAGCGAAGAAATCCAATCGAAATACAACATGACTTACAAGCAAGTCACAACCTTCGTCTGCAAGCATCATATCCCTCGAAAGTATGTCGGAACAAAGCCCTACTACTCCAAACTGCATGTTGACAAGGAGAAGAACATCCTTCAACCTGAGGATGATTTCAAGACCGTTGAGGAACTGATGAACATGTATCAGATGACAGTCCATCAGGTAAGAGAGGTTATCCGCTTCTATCATGTGCCAAAGAAGAGGTGTGGCAAGTTCATCAAACTCAGTTTACATGATTTCAACCGTATCATTGAGGAGCGGAAGCAAGGTATTGTACCGGCTAAATGTGATGAGTTGCCAACAGATCCATCCTAAAATCCAGTTTATTGTAAGTTTATGGCGGTATAAAGATATACTGACGATACACTCCCTAATTTTGCAGCCAGATTTTCAAAACAGAAGTATAACGCATTAAAAATTAAAGTATTATGAACACAAGTAACATTTGCACCAAGGTAACCGTTCGCCAGGCTAAGCTCAAAAACGGAATGATTTCACTCTATCTGGATTACTATCCTGCAATCCGTAACCCCAAAACCATGAAGCCGTCTCGACGCGAGTATCTGGGTATTTACATCTATGCCAGCCCAAAGAACCAGATGGAGATGGAGTTTAATAAGGACATGCGCATGAAGGCAGAAGGTATTCGATGCATTCGTGTGCAGTCGCTCATCAATGAGCAGTTCGGATTCCTCGACAAGACAAAGCAAAAGGCTGACTTCCTCACCTACTTCAAGGAGAAATGTAGAGTAAAGCATGACAGATGGGGCATTGTGTACAAGCATTTTTCAAAGTACGTCAACGGCAAATGTACCTTTGGCGAGGTCACTATTGAACTATGCCGTGGATTCCGTGAGTATCTTCTCAATGCCCATCAACTGAAGCACACCAAACAGATGCTTAGTCAGAATTCCGCTGCCAGCTACTATTCTACCTTCAGAGAACTATTGTATCATGCCTACAGGGAGAAGTGGCTGAACGAGAATATCAGTGAGTATCTTGACAAGATTGACACTCTTGATACCCATAAGGAATCGCTTACTCTTGGTGAGTTGAAGAAATTGAATAAGACACCATGCAGGATTCCTGCAGTAAAACAGGCTACACTGTTTGCGGGTTTGACAGGCTTACGTATTAGTGACGTTCTAAGACTGAAGTGGGAAAATCTTCGTATTGGTAACGATGGTGGTTATGTAATCCAGTATCGCATCAAGAAAACTGGTGCCGAAGAAACTCTTCCTATTAGCAATGAAGCCTATGAGCTTTGCGGTGAACGCAGTACGGGTACGGTGTTCAAAAAACTCAGCTACAGTATTGTAAGCTATACTTTGAAGGAATGGGTAAAGGCAGCTGGCATAGACAAGCACATCACCTTCCACTGCTTGCGTCGCACTTTTGCCTCCCTTGAAGTAAGTATGGGTACCAGCATCTATACTGTTTCGAAGATGCTTGGTCATAAGAATGTGTCCACGACACAGATATATGCAGACTTAAACGATGCCAACAAGCGCAAGGCTTCTGAACTCATTTCTCTGAAATAGTAGAGCATACGAAATCATTAACTATCAACTCCTATCATCCTTTGTCTCAGGCAATTATGAGATAAAGGATAAGACTTGATTTTGTGAATGAAAAGTATATTTTTAGCACAAATCATTACTCGTTATCACTAAAAAGCAGTACCTTTGCAGTCAACTTTTTAGGATAACGAGTTATGAATATCGACGAGTATTTTCACAAGACACTGTTTGCAAGCACTATTATAATTGGGCCTGCTTTAGCAATGACGCTACCATTTGTGTACTGGGTTCAGTACAGAGACATGCTGTTTTTCCCTAGTTTCCTTTACTATGTGACGGGAACAGGCTGTATTTCTGCAATGTTGTATTTCGGCTTATACGTTATGCCAGATAGCTTGAAAAGGCTAAAGGGAAAGAAAAAGCCAGCCAAACAGTTACTTCTTCTCCCACCACCAGCTACTTTCGTTGAAGAAAGCAAGCCTTCAGAAGAATATCATACAGCGGAGCCTAATATATATAATAAGGTGGAAGAAGTACCACCAATTCTTTCCCCTTCTGTTCCTGAAACGATTAGTAAAGCCCAGCAAGAAGAGACTGCGATGTATAAGAAACTCTACTATACTTACGTGGAGAAATACGTAAGGAAGAATCTGCCCGTTGAGGATGCCCAGATAGTATTGGAGGATATTTACCTGGCTATTGATAATCGGGCATTAGATCTGATTGTGGATGGACGTAAGACTCGTCTTCCCTTTGAGGTTAAGGCTACATCAAAATTCAGTTCTCTTAATACAGAAGACATATACCACATTGGCTTTGTCGTGAAGTTCTTCCTCAAAAAGTCTAATGTCTTTGGAGCGACTTTCATAAAAGAAGTATTCCCCAACCAGTTGAGAGAGGTAGAATTCAGCACCGTTACAACAAAGTTGACTTCAAGCGAGTCGAAAAATCCATCTATTCCAATCCCTAAAGTATGTTGGGGTGACAACCGCAGTATATCGAAGAAATTCGGCGGTCATATTACAGAAGAACTTATCAAACAAATATAATCAACAATCACTGGGAATAAGCTCAACAGTATAGTTTATTCCCAGTTTATTTTAGTTTATAGCGGTATTTGGATATACCGTTGATAAACCCTGTTCCTTTGCAGCGATGTTCCACTAAAGGGACAGGCAAAATAATGATAGAACAACAAATTCAGAATCTGACAGAGAAAGTCGATCAGCTTACCCAACTCGTTTATGAGTTGTCTAGAATGACTACTCCTATTGAGCAGTCATCAGTATCTAACCGCCATGTCCTCACCGACATTCAAGGAGCCATGCGAATTACCGGTAAGGCAAAGCCCACCATCTACGCCAATGCCCGTAAAGGTATCATCCCCAACTACAAAAGAGGTAACAAACTCTACTTCTACGAGGATGAACTCTATAAATGGATTGAGGGAGGGAAACAAGACTGCTATGGCATCAATTCCGAGGAGATGCTGAAAGAGATTCGGCAGCGAGTTCATCATCTGCCAAGTAATAACCGCTAATGGCCTGTACTATGATTAACCAGCAATGTTTACCCTTTGAGTGTTTGCAGGTGGAGATTCAAGACATCATCAAGAACTTTGTTGATGTCTATCAGTGTGATGCAGACATCGTTATCACAACCATCTATGCCATTGTGAGTATTGCCGTCAACAAGTCTATCAAACTGTTTGACGGCAAATACACAAACTATCCCTCTATGTGGATATGTCATGTAGCACCCAGCGGCAGCAATAAGAGTGCCCCTGTGAAGATGCTATACAAGCCTATCAATGAACTGAACGAAGAAGCAGTGATGGCATATTATGAAGAACTACGAAATACTGATAGGGACGATGGAGCCAACAAACCGAAACCCATCTGTAAGAAGCTGTCACTCACTGACACCACCCCTGAAGCTATCTACAAAGCACTATCCTTTATGCCACAGATGATATACCGTGATGAGATCAAAGGAATGATAGACGACTTTGACCGCTATAACCGTAGTGGCATCATCAGTAACATGCTCTCCATCTGGGATAGTACCAGTTTCTGCATCGACCGTAAAACGGAAGACCCAGTTTTCATCAGAGAGCCATTCCTGGATATTCTTGGCGGCATCCAACCTGGGCTGTTAAAGTCGACATTCGGCAATCCTCAGTTGATGGTCAGTGGCTTTAACCAGCGTATTCTATTTGTTTACCCCGATAAGGTTCCAGTCACGTACTATTCAGACAAACAACTCTCTGAAAGCATTATGCCTTACTGGACTGATTTCATAAGGGAACTGTTGAAGGTAGAGCCAACGGAACTAACCCTTTCCCCTGAGGCTAAAGATTTCTATTGCACTTACTACAACATGTTGCAAGACAAAAAGTCCTCAGCCGATGACTACATGCAGTATGTCTATAGTAAGTTGCAGATTATCATCCTCCGTTGGACTATCGTCACCCATCTGTTATGGGAGAAAACTTTTGATTACTATCAGAAAGATATTATCTCTGGTGATGAAATGATTCACTCAGTTCAGTGTATGCTCTATTTCGAGAGTGCTGCCGAGAAGGTCTATCAGGAGATTTGCGGTGGAATGTATCAGGGCTACACCAAGGAACAAAGCCTGAAGATTATCTATAACACCTATGGCGGTGAGGTTAATCTACAGAAACTGGCTGATGCTCTGGGCTGTTCTCGCCAGTATGTGAGCAAGGCGGTCAACAAGAAAGACCTAAGTTGACAGGTTGCGCTAAAATTTAAAGTTATGCACTGGTTATCAACAACATACACATCAAAAAGCCGCAACCTCGCAACCTTTGCATCGAATATGGCAGACAAAAGCCCTCCGCAGGAGTTCTCTGCCACTCTTCCTTAGAAGGGTGGTAGCCCACTAGCACCCTAAAGAGTGCACATGGGCTCAGGGAAGCATTCCCTAAGAACCTTTCCACAAGGGCTTCGCCCCTTGACCCCATCTTTTGAAACATCAATCACTAAAGCAAGAAAAACAATATGGCAAAAAAGACATGTATACATTTCGACCCTATTAAGCCAGGGTGCGAGATTCACAATTGGCGTTTGAAAGAACTTGATTATGTCATCAACGAACTTACACCAAACAACGAACACTGGGTTGATCCTCGATACGCAGGAAAGACCTTATCAGATATTCGCAAAGAAATCGCAGAACGCTATAAGGCCACCGTTGGACAGAAAATGCAGGCAAAAGCAGCTCCTATCCGTGAGGCAGCTGTCGTCATCAAGCCTGATACTACGATGGCTGACCTGCAACTGTTGGCAAAGCAACTTGAAAAAGAGTTTGGCATCAAGTGTATTCAGATTCATATCCATAGGGATGAAGGTTTCAACAAAACCAATCCTGACCCTTCGAAGTTGAACCTGCATGCTCATTTTGTGGCAGATTGGACACACGATGACGGCACTTCACTACGTCTGGGACGTCCGGATACCTCAAGAATGCAGACCGTCGCGGCTGAATGTCTCAAGATGGAACGTGGCAGCAGTTCTAACGTAAAACACCTCAATGCCATACAGTACAAGGAGAAAAAAGCTCTTGAAAATATCTCTTCCCTTAGGTCGCTTGTCCGCAAGTCTTTTCTCTCCAAGGATGCTAAGAATGCACTCTACAAGAAAATCGACCAACTCGTAGAGGATCTAAAGGCAGACCCATTGAACATCGAACTTCAGCAACAAGTGGAACAACTGACTGAAAAAGTCTTGCAACTTCAGGCGGATATAGAGCGACGGAAGCAACTACACGAACAGGATCAAAAAGTCATTTCGGCTTTAAGGGATGAAAACAAGCTATTGCGTAACAACAATAAACAGAGTGCAGCCCTAAACGAGAAGGCTCATAAGGAGATTGACAGCCTACGTAAAGAAAACATGGATCTGAAGCGCAAGGCATATCCAGAACGTTATGTCCTACCCTCCTTCATCGATGTAGAAGCCACCCATGCCTATAAGGACAAACAGGGGCAGTGCCATATCATGATGAAGTTTACAGGTGGCTCCAAGGAATACAAGGAGAAAATGAGCAACGAGGACTTTGTGGCTTTCAAAAACGGTAGTTTGACGAAAGAAGAGGTTATAGCCAAATACCACAAGCCACGCATCGAAGCCTATATCCGTAAAGAATTTTCGAGACCCGACAAACGCTCCGCTGCTATATCCCTCATAGAGAAAACAATATTCAGCTACATGAAGCTCTACTCCAGTTCCACTTTTGTTCCATCATCTAATGGTGATAATAACCCACGCAAACGTGGAAACTATGATGACATTGACGACATGAATGAAGAAGAAAGGAAAGGGAGATCATATAGATGATACTACCTTACATTCACATATAATTGAATCACTAGTGTCCCGTTAAGACGAGACACTAGTGATATCGCGATACAATAACTTTAATGCTTTGACCTATAAAACTCAAACATAAATGCCTGTCCTTCAGTAATCTTACATACTGAATATCCTCCATTCTTAAGGGGATACTTATAAACAGACACCTTCCCATTTGTCAAATCCCCAAAGTTGTTTTCCGCAACTAATGCATTGGATTTAGATTTTAGTTTATATCCGAAATTAAGGAGTTGGGTACGAAACTGATATCCATCTTCTCCGAAAAGTCGAAAACTAACATATATACATACTTGGGGGTGATCTGCAAACTCCATCGTGACAGGACACTGTGGAAAATCATAAAACACTTTACCCCCTGAGTATGCCATTGGATAAACATCACAATCTTTTTCTATATTTTCTTTCGTAAAGAAACTTGCTCCAACCCAGTTTGCTAGATATTCTGGCGTCAACAACTTTTCACGTCTTTCCTGTATTTCATTATTATCTTTTAATCTAGCATTATTAATTGAATCTAATCTTGCTCTATTTGCCAATTCCACAGCCCTTTTTCTAGCCTTTTCCTTTTGAATAAATTCTTCCGAATCATATGAAGGTATATACATCAATTTTTTACCATCCAATGTTGTTAATATAGAATCTCTGTATATTCCTTCCTTAAGCCAGATTGATACTTTCTTTTCAAAACTTTCATTCTTTGGAAGGATGCCATCAATATTAAACATGTTAAACGCAAACCTGTAGTCTACTTGCGAACTCCCGAAAATATCCTTATATCTACCAAAATGAATTTTTTCATTTCGACTGGTAAATACTAAAATAATATCTGCTTGACAAGAACGATCGGTACTATCTCGATATGTCATACTTTTTACAAATATATCAAGACCTTTTGTGCCTTTTTTGTTTAGAGGAATTGATACTCTTGTACCTTCTTTTAACAAAGGTAATGGGTTTTGTGCACAAACCACAGCAATACTTGACATTGCCATCAAAAAGCAAATCATTAATCTTTTCATACGCTTACTTTTATGATTTGACATAGGGTCATATCATACACTATTGATTAATAGCCCAACATTGCAGCTGGCGTTATTCCTAAAGTGACACAGAGCAGACGGGCAATTTTCAGCGTAGGCTCTGCCCTTCCTGAGACGTAGTCGCTTATGCGTGAAGGACTAACCCCAATCTCTGTAGCCAACTGCTTCTGGCTCATCTTCTTCTCGTCGAGCGAGAGCTGTATCAACTGGGCTACAGTAGGTTTGCCTATAGGATAGTGCTCTTTCTCGTAGCCAATAACAACATCAGACATCATTGTCAACTCCACAGCATTACGGTCGTTGGCTGGCGTGTTGTCATCCACCATCGGCAACAGTTCCTCAATCCGTGCCAATGCGAATTCATATTGCTCTTTCGTAATCTTTGCCATATCTGTACCTCCTATATTATATCGTTGAAACATCTATCTTATCATATTCACTGTGAGTACCCACAAATCGGATGAAGATATGCCCGATTGTGAACTTTACGACCACAACAAGTCGATATTTGTTGCCTCTTATGTCAAAGACATAATGCTGATTCCCAACGTAGTCTGTTGTGGGGAAGTCTGCCTTTATATCCGATAGGTTCTTCCACTCTGCATTTTCTGCGATGTTATACCATCGTTCAAGTGCAGCCTGAGCGTCTCCATGTCCTTCTGAACTATAGAACTCAACTAATCGCCTATGTGATACTATCCTCATATTGGGTGCAAATTTACGAAATAATTTTGAAATTCAAAAGAATATCGCTCATTTTTTCTGTTTTTTAGGATTTTTCTTTCGAATTTCTTTGTTATCTTGTGATTATTGATTATCTTTGCAGCGCAATAGTGCAGAACAGATGATGATACTCTTCTGAGTGAGAAGGGCGAGTTTAGTGGAAGACCTGCCTATGAACTAAAGGGATGGGAATCGCGAAATTCCATTTCCCAAAGTTCATTTGTACGGTTTAACTCATAAAGTACAGATTATCAACACTGTATAGATATTGCGTGGGAAAGTAGATTATAGCTAATTGATACACAGGCTATTACATCGCTTTGTTAGAGTATTTTAACAAGTAAGTAAGAATTAATCAAGATTAAATGCAATTACCTATAGGTCAGCAGATTAACACATTTGCTAATCAAGTTTTATTATTACATTCTGCATAAGATTTCGTCAGAAGTGATGGAAAAAACATTCAAAAATCTGCAAATATCTGAGACTCATTTTCAGGGTTGTTTACACCCCATATTTGCAGATGTTTGCAGATTCTAAAATCGCATCAATTCATAGATTGCTCTTAGCGACATTTGTTAAACAATTTAACAAAATAGTACGTCTGTGCCATTTTTTTCTTGTTTCTGCGCACAAGCCGTGAGGCTGAATGCCATTAATGCCGTGCAAATAACTGTAATCAGTTTCATATTGTCTTCTATTTACTTGTTCTTTGCAGCCTTTACCCATACAGGATCTTCGCTCATGGCTGGCTTGTTGACTGCCATCACACCTGAGAGGTTGTGGGGCACGTATGGCTCTTCTATATAGCGGATGTCATCGGCGGTCAGACGGACATCAAGCGACTTTACGGCACCTTCGATATGGTGCAGCTTGGTGGCTCCCACAATGGGTGACTCCACCTTGGTCAGCAACCAGGCAAGGGAAATCTGAGTCATCTCCACATCATAGCGATTGGCCAGTTCCACTACGCGATTCACGATGCGGTTGTCCTGCTCAGCGGTGGCATCGTATTTGAAGTGCATGAACGAGTCTTCGGCCTGTCGCTTCGAAGTCTCGCCGGGACGCTTGGCCAACTTGCCGGAAGCCAGTGCGCTGTATGGGGTCATGGCAATGCTCTCCTCGCGGCAGAACGGGAACATCTCGCGCTCTTCCTCACGCATAATCAGGTTGTAGTGGTTCTGCACACTTATGAATTTTGCCCAACCGTTTTTCTCGGCCATCGCGTTCATCTTCGCCACCTGATAGGCGTAGGCATTGGCGATGCCGATATACCGTGCCTTGCCTGCATGCACGGCCTCGTTCATGCCCTCCAGAATTTCCTCTGCCGGTGTCTTGTAGTCCCAGATGTGGTAGATGTACAAGTCCACATAGTCCATGCCGAGGTGCTGCAGGCTGCTGTCGATGTTGCTCAGTACATGCTGCCGACCATCGATGCCGTTCGTGATTTCCTCCTCTGTGCGAGGCAGGAACTTCGTGGCCACCACCACGTCTTCGCGGCGTGCCATATCCTTCAGCGCCCTGCCCACGAACTGCTCCGAAGTGCCCAGCTGATAGGCTATCGCCGTGTCGAAGAAGTTCACGCCGAGGTCGAGTGACCGACGAATGATTTCCCGTGTCGGCTCTTCGCCAATCGTCCACGAGTGCTGTCCGATACTGGCATCTCCAAAGCCCATGCAGCCGAGGCAAATGCGCGACACGTTGAGGTCTGAGTTTCCAAGTTTTACGTATTCCATTATTATATCTTATTTCAGTTTGTTATACACTTCGTCAGTCACAGGCTCAAGCCACTCATTCGAGGCTCCTTCCTGAGCATCACGGTGATAAGTAAGGTGTTGGAACCATGAATCTTTGGCGGCTCCGTGCCAGTGTTTTACCTCTGCAGGAATGGCGATGACTATCCCAGGAGTCATCTCGACGGCATCCTTGCCCCATTCCTGATACCAGCCACGACCACTGACACAGATGAGTACTTGTACTGCTTTGTGGTGGATATGCCAGTTGTTACGGCAGCGAGGCTCGAAGGTAACGTTTATAACACCACCGCCAACGTCAGCCAGATAACTCTGACCGATGAAATACTTGCCGTAAGGGTTCGGGGCGCCTTTCGGCCATTTGCTGCGCAAGGTATACCCCTCGCTGTCGAGCCAGGCACAGAGTTCATCAACCAGTTCCTGACTATTGCCCATGTTCACGGCTCCCTGCTTGTGGGCAGCCAACTGTGAAACAACACCTTCGAGACCACTCAGGGCAGCAACGGTCACTATCTCGCGGTCAGCAGTAGAGAGTTGGTCGCTGGCGAAGATGTCACCGAAGAGGTGCGACTTCAGATAGTAGTCATCCTGCGGACAGAAGTTATAATCGAAAGAACGGCCAGAGAGTTTCGTCTGCACCTCTGTACCTTGCTTCAGAGCTTTTGCAGCGTCATCCCATATTTCAGGACGTTTCCAAGGCTTTCCTTCCTGCCATGAGGGCTGTTTGTTATCCAACACCTTATTTAGAACGCCTAATGCATTCAGCGAGCGTGGAAAGCCCGTGTAGGCATAGAGCTGTGAAAAAGCCTCCTTCAGCTCATTGATAGTCACGCCGTTGTCGAGTGCCATCTTCACGGCAGGCTCCAACCGTTCCAATTCACCCTGTGCCATCAGGCAGGCACATGCTGCCAATCCCTTTTGTCTTTCGGTCATCGTCTGACCTTGTATTGTTGCCATAGTCATTACTGCTATTATAAATGTTACTATTCTTTTCATCTGATAATCTTAACTTTGTTGAACTTGCTCACGTTCGGAAATAAAAATGAATTTTCATTTCTCTCACTTAATCGCAACTTTTTTCCCGTCTTTAATCACAATACCCTTTTGTCCTACCAGAGCGAGAGTGCCCTGCAGCGTATAGACCTTTGACTTTTTTACGTCAGACTCAACATGGCTGATTCCTGTCGTAGATGAATGAAAGTTCTGTGTCGGCAGCCAGTTCTCAATCAGCGAATTGCGGTTTGAATGGTTGCTGGCATTAATCCAAAGCGCATCACCTGCCCATGTCACATTGGGGAGCAATCGCTGGGCATCTGCCACTACGCCGCTGATACCACTCGAATGACTCGACACAATCATCGCCACCGTCTTGCCAGCCAATTTTGTTCTGTTCTGGAAGAGGAAGGTCTGCATAATAGCCGCCATCTGGCTCCACCAGAGCGGAGTCACGATGATGATATTTTGATAATCATCGATACTGACAGTCACGGGGTCGATGGCTGGATAACTGCTTGCATCGTTGGGATTCGCCTTAATGGCGTTCAGCAGTTGCGTACCCAGGGCATAGTTGTTCGCCTCATACCTAAGTCCTTTCCTTTGCGGGTTGAATCTCCAATTGGTCAGCCGTAATCTGACTGGCCAGGCTGTTCACTATCGCCTTGCAGTTGCCCGTGTAGCTGTAATACACAATTAGCGTCTTGGCCATGTGGGCCTGATACTGAATTGTCTCTGCCTTCACCTCGCTGTCCGACGAACAGCAGGTCAGCAGCAAAGCTGTCATAAATAGTAAAAAATGTCTCATATATTACGTATTATTTAACTCTCTTGAAAATTCTGCTCATCGTCTCAGTGGCAAGCGGTGTGAGGTCTTGCAGTTTCAGTGACTTCACCATGTGGAGTGTGCCCTGCTTGTATTTCTGGAAGTGGGCGGTCTGGATGTGGAGCTGATAAGCCTGCTGTGAAGCGTAGATTTCGAGGATGCGAATCTGAGTGCTGTCCTCCTTCATCTGATTTGGAAAGAGACAGAGCACACCAGGCTCTTCTGCGAGGCTCTTCTGCTGAATTTCTGTTGCAGCAGTGAGATAGGCTTCGAGGTGTTCAGGATGTACTTCTATCTCGGCAATGCGAACGAGCATCGTATCATCATGCTTTTTCGCTGTCGGTTTGTCGGAGGACAGTCCCAACAGCCATTCAGCATTCTTGTGGAGAATCATCTCGCGATACGCTGCAAGGTCTGGCTCAGTAGTCAGGTACTGTTGCATGCGCTGGAGGCTCTGGGTGAGCACCTGCGGGGCGACGTAGGGATAGTCGGAACCATAGAGCAGATGGTCGGGCGTGGTGATGGTGAGCAACATGTGGATGACCTCTGGCGAGTGGGCACCGGCGAGGTCGTAGTAAAGGGCTGCGAGGTTGGCATCCCAGTCGATATCGCCCACGAGTTTATTAGCTTGCATCACGGGAGTTAGCGACTGCATGCGCGACACCATCAGCGGCAGATAGGCTCCGCAATGCGGCACTACCACCTTGACGTTGGGGTAGCGAGCCAGCACATTACGACTGATCATATTCGACACGGCACGGGTGGTCTCTGAGAGATATTCCTGCATGGCGAGGGGTGTCTGTTGCATGACCTGATGGTTGGTTGGTTCAGGACGATGTGGATGCAGGATGACGACAGCCTTGCGTTCATTGAGGAACGAGAAGAGGGTGTCGAGTTCTGGGGCACCCAAATACTGACCATTGACGTTAGTGGCCAGTTTGATACCGTCGGCACTCAGTACATCCAGAGCATAGCGGGCTTCCTCGATGGCTGCATCTACATCGGGTAGTGGCAGAGCTGCACAGAAGCGGAATCTGTCAGGGTGCTCGTATTTCAGTTTGGCTGCTGCCTCGTTGGTGGCACGTACAACCTTCGCAGATGTCGGCTGAGGAGCCGCTAATGTCAAGACTGATGTATGAATACCCGCTTTGTCCATCCACTTTAGTTGCGCCTCTGCATCCCACTTCGGAAGAGGAAAGCCCTCGTCCAACAGCCTTCCCTCCCTGTCGAGGGCAGACATAAACTCAGGTGTGATGATATGCGAGTGCATATCAATCACACCCTGAGCCTGCATCATCGTTGCAAACAGCGTTGCTATAATCGTTGTCCTTATTCTCATAAAAGTACTATCTTTTTTATTTCTCATCTCCCTTTGGAGGGGTTGGGGGAGGCTATTCCATTGAGTGTTCCCAACCTCCGCGAGTATCAATACCTGTAGCATCTGCAAGAGCTTCGAGGCGTGCAACTTCCTCTGAGGTCAACTGAATCTTAGCGGCCTCGGCAGCCTCGATGACGTGACGCTCTTTGGTGGCTCCAATAATGGGCTGTGTTCCCTTGGCGATAGCCCAGGCGATGCCGATCTGCGAGCACGATGCACCGTACTTCTTGCCGATGGTGGTCATCTCATTAGTGAGGGCTTCAAGCTGTTCCAGCACGGGGTTGTACTTCTTACCGCGATCGCTCTCTGCAGGCAGCGGATTCTCCTTATTATATTTACCAGAGAGTGCACCCTGTTCCAGTACCATGTAGGCCCAGAACTCGATACCGTTCTCCTTGCAATAGTCCAGCACGCCACCTTTCTCACTCGAACGGTAGAGCAGTGAGAAGTGGTTCTGCACGGCACTCACCTTAAAACCTGCCTCGTCCAGAATCTCGTTGGCACGACGTATCTCAGCGATGTTATGGTTCGACACGCCTACGCGCTTCACCTTGCCTGACTGCAGCAGGGGAATCAGTCCTGGTGTCCAACGCTCCACGTCCATCGGGTTGTGAATCCAATACATGTCGATATAGTCGATGCCCATGCGATCAATTGAAGCGAGAGCCATTTTCTCAACGCTATTTTCATAAACCTCTGCCAGCTGCGGGGTAAACTTAGTTGAAACCTCCACATCCTCGCGCTTCTCGCCAGCCACAAACGAGCCAAGAATCTTCTCCGACTCGCCCATGCCATACACGGTAGCCGTGTCCCAGAGGATTAGTCCGTTCTTCATAGCCGCGTCGAATACGGGCTTCAAGTTCTCTACGTCGGTCTTGCTGCCGAATACTGCGTCTCCTCCAAATGCTCCTGCGCCCCAGGCCCAGGTTCCTAATGCGATCTTTGCCATAATTTTCTAATTGTTTTGATTTGATGGTGCAAAGGTACGGAGATTTTTGCAACTTCTACTTAACTGATTTACTGATAAATCAACCCAAATAACGGATTCTACTAATTTTACATCCTTGTCTCGCAAAAAATGTGTACCTTTGTACCCGAAATGAAGCAAAGTTTGAATGTTGAATCAGTTAACGACTACGCCCGCTACGTCGGAGCAGAGGAGTTGCATCCGCTCGTCTCGATTATACATTATGACGAGCTGGAGCACTGTCGCCATTCGCTGAACAACTATCAGGTGTACGGTGTGTTCTTGTTGCAGGAAAGCCCTTACACCATTACATACGGGCAGGGTCACTATAGCCACAGTTCTGGATCGTTGCTCTGCGTGGCTCCAGGGCAGACGGGAGGTGTGAGCGACAATGGTGAGATTATACATATTAAAGGATGGGTACTACTGTTCTCGCCTGAACTGCTTCACGGCACAGACCTCGGACGACGCATAGATGACTATCATTTCTTCTCCTACTATGAAAGCGAGTCGTTGCATCCTACGCCAGAAGAACAAAGAACGATAGAAGTATGCTTTAAGATGATTCGCAATGAACTGCGTTCTAAACCAGACAACGAGCATCTGCGCCGCATCATCATCGCCTACCTCGAACTGATACTGGAGTATTGCGCTGGATTCTATGAGCGTCAATTCAAGACTGAGATTACAGCCGACAACGACCTTCTGAAACGCTTCGATGATTTACTGAAACATTATTACAGCGAAGGACGGCAGCGCAAGCTCGGCCTGCCCACCGTCCGCTATTGTGCTCAGGAGCTGTTCCTTTCGCCTAACTACTTCGGCGACCTTATCCGTCAGGCTACAGGCGAGACAGCCACAGCCATCATCCGCAACTTCGTGATGCAACGAGCCACCGCCTATCTGCACGACGGAAAAACCATCTCAGAAACTTCTGAGCTCCTCGGCTTTGAATATCCGCAACATTTTACTCGTGTATTCAAAAAACACTTCGGTCTCACTCCCAGCGAGTTTTTAAGGAAGTAAGTCATTCCAATTGCTTTTCTTTTTAAAAGGCACAAAACTGAATGCACACATTTTAGTATATTATATAACCTTGCACTAAAGCAGGTTGGATAATATGCAATACAATTTCAAAAAACACTACTACGATCCAAACGATAGTTTGGACGCAGCATGGAAAGCAAGAATCTCTCATGAGAAGCTTTCCGTAGGACATAGAACAAATAATTGTCACAAAGATCTACGGCATCGACCTTATGAATTCTTTTTATAGCTCTGCACCGCCCAACAGCTCATCAGTGTGCCGATGCCCGCAAGGGCTAAGACCTGATGGGCAGTTTCGTGCAGGCCTCCACCACGAATAAAGACGGTGCGGATGGCATCGATGAAGTAGTGCATGGGGTTGATATAGGTGGTGAGATAGGCCCACTGGGGCATGGAGCGTGTGGGGGTGAAAAGTCCCGAAAGCAGCATGATGCTCACCACAAAGAACCACATGACGAACATGGCCTGCTGCATGGTGTCGGAGTAGTTGGACACGATGAGTCCGAAAGAAGAGAAGAACAGCGCCAGCAGCATAGCAAGCACGTAGATGAGCCACACGGGACCAGCAGGTGTGATGCCATAAACGAACCACGCCAACAACAAGCATACGGTGATGACAAACAGCGCAATGAGCCAGTAAGGGATAAGTTTGGCGAGGATGAACGACCACTTGGAGACGGGTGTGACGTTGATCTGTTCGATGGTACCAGCCTCCTTCTCACCAACGATATTGAGTGTGGGCAGGAAGCCCGTCATTAGCATCATCACAATGGCAAAGAGGGCGGGAATCATGTAGAGCTTGTAGTTCTGGGTCTTGTTGTATAAGGTGAGAGGCGTGATGTTTGATGTGTGATGTTTGAAGTTTGAGGTGAGGGTTGTGACGTTTGAGGTGACTATCTGTGAGAGATAGGCGCTGCCCATTGAACCTTTGGTGCCGTTGACGGCATTGGCAACGATGAGATACTCACCATCGCGAATCTCGAGGATGACGTCTGCTCTACCCTTCTCTATGTTCTTCATCGCTTCAGCGTAGGTGGCCTTCTGTCCACCGAAGATGAAATAGTTGGAAGCTGCAATCTGCTGTACCAACCGCTGCGACTCCACGGTGTGGTCTATGTCCACCACATCTACCACGATGTTCTTCACTTCCATCTGCATCACCCACGGCATGACGCACATGATGACGATGGGGAACATGATGATGAGCTTGGGAAGAAACGCATTGCGGCGTATCTGCAGGAACTCCTTTTGTATGAGATATTTCAGTGTCATATCAGTTACTCCAATCTTACATTAAACTTCTTCAGCGCAATGGCGAGCAGCACCACCGTCATAACTGCCAGCACAGCTACCTCGTGAGCCACTTCGCCAATGCCCACGCCCATAATCATCAACTTGCGCATAGTCTCGATATAATAACGTGGTGGAACCACAGCAGATATCCATTGCAGAATCGTAGGCATCGATTCAACAGGAAACAGCATACCCGACAACATGACCACAGGCATGAGTAACACCATAGCTGATAGCAGCAGGGCCACAAGTTGCGTCTGTGCCATGTTAGAGATGAGCAGTCCCAACGAGAGCGCCAGCAGGATATAGAGGGTGCTCACAGCCAGAATCCAGAACAGCGAACCAGCCAAGGGTACTCCCAACACGAAACGTGCCATCAACAAGATGGTAATAAGGATGCCAAAGGCTAGTACCAGATAAGGCACTGCCTTAGCGATAATCACCATCAAGGGGCGCACGGGCGATACCAACAGCACCTCCATAGTACCTTTCTCTTTCTCGCGCACGATGGATATCGAGGTCATCATGGCACAGATGAGCATCAACAACATACCCATGATAGCAGGCACGAAATTATAAGCCGACTTCATCTGCGGATTGTAGAGGAGCCTCACCCCCAGCCCCTCTCCAAAGGGCGAGGGGAGTGAATAGTGTTTGCCGTCAACTGGCTGAGACAGTATGCTTTGGGCGTATGTGGTCCATTGCTGAGCCATATTGGGGTCGCTACCGTCAACCATGATTTGCCACTGAAGGTTACTACTCCCCTCGCCAATCGGAGAGGGGCTGGGGGTGAGGCTCATATCGGCCTGCTGACTGCGGATGAGCCGTTCGGCCTCCTGTGGGGTGTTCACCGTCTGCGTGATAATGAAGTATTCCGATTGTGCCAGTCGTTCTACGGCCTGTTGGGTGCGGGGCGACATCTCGGAGGTGACCACAACCGTGCGCACATTTTTCACATCGGTGGTGATAGCAAAGCCAAAAAGTAACATCATCACTACAGGCATGCCGAAGAGGATGAGCATCGTACGCTTGTCGCGCAGAATATGTTTGGTTTCCTTAATTACAAATGCTATAAACTGTTTCATTTCTCTAAACACTAAACTCTAAACGCTCAACTGTCACTACGGGTGGCCTGACGGGCCAGATAGGTAAACACGTGATCCATATCGGGTTGGTGGAAACGTTGTTTCAGTTCGTCTGGTGTACCCAGTGCACTGATCTTGCCGTCCACCATGATAGAGATGCGGTCGCAATATTCTGCCTCGTCCATATAGTGGGTAGTCACGAAGACGGTGATGCCACGATGGGCTGCGTCGTAGATGAGCTCCCAGAACTGGCGGCGCGTAGCGGGATCGACACCACCCGTGGGTTCATCGAGGAACACCACGCCCGGCTCGTGGAAGATAGAGACGGAGAAGGCCAGCTTCTGTTTCCAACCCAATGGCAGCGAGCCAACGAGGTCGTTCTTGTGCTCCGTGAACTTCAGGCGTTCCATGAGTTCATCGGTCTTGCGACGAATCTCATCGTCCTTCATGCCATAGATGCCGGCAAAGAGACGGATATTCTCGGCAACGGTGAGGTCTTCATAAAGCGAGAACCGCTGCGACATATAACCGATATGCTTCTTTATCTGCTCATATTCCGTGCGGATGTCAAAGCCTACCACCCTACCCGTTCCGCTGGTGGGCTGGTTCAGGCCTGTCAGCATGTGCATAGCCGTCGTCTTGCCGGCACCGTTGGCACCCAGGAATCCGAATATCTCGCCCCTCTTTACACTGAACGAGATGTCGTCAACGGCATGGAAATCGCCAAAGGCTTTAACCAGATGTTCTACTTCAATGACATTCTCCGACTCTTCACTCTTATCTTTTAACTCTTCACTCTTATCTATGCCTGACGGATTGAAGATACTGGCAAACTGGGTGAGAATATCATCGGGAGTACCAATGCCGCGCACCTTACCCTGATCCAGAAAAGCGACACGCTCACAGCAGCGCACTTCATCAAGATAAGGCGTTGAAGCCAAGATAGTTATTCCCCGTTCCTTCAACAAGAGTAGCATCTCCCATAACTCCTTGCGGCTCACAGGATCGACACCCGTGGTGGGCTCGTCGAGGAAGAGTACACTCGGCTGATGTACCAGTGCACACGAGAGCGCCAGCTTCTGCTTCATACCTCCCGAGAGAGCCCCTGCCTTACGGCCTTTGAAGCGTTCTATCTGCGAGTAGATGGCTTTGATGGAGTCGTAGCCTTCGTCAACAGTGGTGCCGAAAAGCGTGGCAAAGAAGTTTAAGTTCTCCTCGATAGTGAGATCCTGATAGAGCGAGAACTTGCCTGGCATATAGCCAACCCTACTACGCACCTCACGCATCTGCTTCACCACATCGTAGCCATCTACCGCCGCCGTACCAGCATCGGGCAGCAACAGCGAACAGAGGATGCGAAACATCGATGTCTTTCCGGCACCATCAGGGCCAATCAGTCCAAAGACCTCACCCTTGCCGACAGCAAACGACACATCGCAAAGTGCCTGTAGCTTGCCGTACGATTTTGACACGTTATTAACAACAATAGCATCCATAGCGGTAGCAAATTATTCACTTTTCACTTAATTTCACTTCCCCATACATACCAATCTTCACAAATCCATCATTTTTGATAGCTACCTTGACGGCATACACCAGATCGGCACGCTCATCGTCTGTGAGAATAGTCTTGGGTGTAAACTCCGAACGAGACGATATCCAGCTGATAGTGCCAGCATACTCCTTGCGCTGGTTGTCACCATAGTCGGCAAACACCTTCACCTGCTGACCTATCTTGATGTGCTGCAGCTGGGCTGAAGTGACGTAGGCACGCAGGTGCATTGACTCAGTATCGGCTATCTTAAACAACGGTTTACCCACACTCACAAATTCACCACGCTCCACATATTTCTCGAGCACCGTACCCTTGATGGGAGTCATGATGTGACACTTTCGTAACATATCCTGCAACTGTGCCTTCTGCACATCGGCAGCAGCCGTCTGCTTGTCGAGGGCTTGCGTGCTGGTGTTCAGCGATGATATCTGCGCATCCAGTTGCTTCTGCAGCACCTTCACCTGACTCGTGGCATCGTCGAGCATCTTCGAGGGAGCTGCCCCGTCAGCCACCAACTCACGGTAGCGCTGCTCGTCTTGCTGAGCCTTAGCCAACTGCTGGCGCGTAGCTGCTATCTGGCGTTCCATATCGGGCTTCTGACTCTGATAAACCGCTTTCGTAGCATCCATCTGCTGAATCTTCAGCCACGTCTGTGTGGTATCAATGAGCCCCACCTGTCGAGCTGCCTCAATCATGTCACCCTCGTTCACATCGAACGTTAGCAATGTCCCACTCTGTTCGGCAAACACAGTTGTTTCGGTAGCCTCGAACGTACCTGTTGCATCGTAGTCCTTCTCTTTGTTTCCGCAAGCAGCCATCATCAGGGCCACACCTGCCAATACATATATTTTTTTCATATACTTATTGATTTGTCGTGTATTTGTTGTCGTATATCTCTTTCAGCATTTCAATCTCGTGTACTGACTGTTGCACATAGGCAGCATGCTCCTGATTGATCTCGCGCACCAGGTCGTTCGCGTCGATGATGCCGTGTGCCAGCTTCGATTCTGCCGCTTTTCTCACAGCCTGTCGCAATGTGATAATCTCTCCGTCTTGAGCCATCAACTTCTGATAGCGCGCTATGTTCTCGTGCTGCTCGATCTGTTCCAGGTTGTTATTGAAAAGGAACACTTCCCGGTTGTTTTCCGTCATATCACGCTGCAACTGCAGTTTTGCCTTGTCGTTCTTGCGGGTATAGAGGGCACCGATGTTCCACGTTACCCGTGCACCGACGATGCCGTTCAAGCTCCATTTGTGGCGCATCATATCCTCAAACATATTCAGGCCCGGATAACCGTAGAAGCCCTGAGCAAACACGCCTACCTTCGGCATCAGCGCGGCGTTGAGTGCTTTCTCCTGAGCATTCAGCACGCCTATCTGTGCATCCATCGCCTTCAGTTCCGGGCGACGGTTTTCAGCCATCATACCTCCGCCATCAGCCTTCACCAGTGGTTTCCGTACCTCCGTCACCTCCATCCCGCAGAATGTACTCAGCATACGCTGTAACATCTGCTTCTGCGATGCCAGTTCGGTGGCTTTCTGTATCGCGTTAAGACGCTCTGCCTTCACATTCTGCAGGTCGCTCTCGGCAGCTGTGCCCCGTTTGGTCATCGACTCCAGTTTGCGTTCGTTGCCTGCCAGCAGTGTCTGCAAGTCGGTGTTCAACTTGATCTGTTCGTCAATCAGCAACAGCCCGAAAAACATCTCGTTCACGCGCCTGCGAACATTATAAATATTGACTTCGTTCTGAGCTGCCTGCACCTTGCCCTGTTCACGGGCTATGCGTTTCTGACTGCCTATGACACCACCGTCGTAAATAGTCTGCAGCACATCGATACCCACGCGATACTGGTCCTTCGTCAGTCCCTTCATGTCAATGCCCATACCGCTCATCATCGTTTTCATTTCATCGGGCCACGCCGTCACATCACTCTGGTAGGTGGCTTGTGCGGATGCCGACACCTGCGGCAGCCAACCCTTCTGGATATTGGCTACCGTCAGCTGGGTGGTCTTCTCGACAAGTCCATACTGCTGTATCAACGGATAATTCTTTTCTGCTGCCTGCTGACACTCTTCCAGCGTCTGCCCCTGTACCAGCATGGGCAACATCGTCAAAGCTAAAAACAATTTCTTCATATCATCTTTTGTCATTGAATTCCGGATGCAAAAATACGATGTTTTTTTCATCGTGGTGTTATCTGTAAGAATGGAGAAATGTTCTTTTTGTTCGATTTATACATAAACAGAGCATTGTTTCGCGGAAAATGATTATCTTTGCCAACAAAAAAGGACGTATTATGAACAGACAACCGCAACTGATGGATGCCACACGAATGCGCGACATTCTCACACCACACCTCTCGCAAATGCGCGAGCATATATTCATGAATAACGAACTGGCAATGGTTCGCGGCGACAGCACGGTGTTCAGTCTGCTGATGCGCCAAAAGCCACCTTTTACCATCAATGATCACCGTTTGGGCATCATCATGAACGGCGAGGCTGAAATTACCATCAACCTGCAAGACCGCCACCTTACGAGCGGCACACTCGTCTATATCGGTCCTGGCACCATCATCCACCCCCAACGGCTTTCCTCAGACCTCCGCATCTTCGGAATGGGACTCTTCTCTAACTTCCCCATGCCCTTTGCACAGGGACAGATGCCGTCGGTCTTCAACGGTCAGGTGCGCGACTTCCAGTTGTCCGCCAACGAAGAGGATATCGCTACCGCCACACATATTATGGACGCCATCTGGCAAACGGTTCATGCCACGGACGACTATCATCGTCCCACCGTCACAGCACTCGTAGCTGCCCAGATGCACCACTACGACCAGCTGTTCCATCGGCAGACTGACCAGCTGGCCAGCAGTCGTTCACGCGAACAGACCATTTCCGACCGTTTCCTCCAACTGGTCACCCAGCATTGTGCCGAGCATCACCAAATAGGCTACTATGCCGACCGCATGTGCCTAACTGAGCGCTACCTGAGCACCGTCATCCGACAAACCAGCGGCACCACCGCCAAAGACTGGATAGACCGTGCCCTCATCACACGCATCAAAATAGAACTGCGCCACACGGATAAACCTGCAGCACAGATTGCCGATGAGATGCATTTTGCCAATCCCTCATTCTTCTCAAAATACTTCCGTCGCCTCACCGGCATGACTCCCAGCGAGTATAAATCTATCAGTTGAATATTAATCGGCAATTGTCAAAGATGAGACCAAAATAAGCAAGTTCTTTCTCATCAGTATCTGTATAATTTGAAATGTTGAATCTGGAATGCTCCTACGGGTATGCGCACATGACGACCTTGATGCGTCTGGTCGCCATTCAGATGACGGATGATGCGCTGTTTGCCATCAACGATCTCCACCTCCTCGCATTTCGCCAACCCGATGCGCTGCTGAAAGGTAACCACCACCCCACTGCCTATCACCAGATAATCCTCTTTACCCAGTCTTAGGATGATGCAAGCCGTCTCTGGCCATTCCGCCCCCTTTGCACCTGGTTCCCAACCCAGCGAATAACTATGCCTGATGGTGAAGCGGAAACCATCAGCAGTGACGATCTCAGCCTCTCGCTGTTCGTTATCGAGCAGCACAGCATCCATATCTTTCGTGCCCTGTCGCTCAAGAATCAACGGTTCTGCCTGTCGCAACAGCTGGTAGGCAGCCACAAGCGGCGACCGCGATGTGCCTACGGCAGAGAAGGCATTGAGCTGATCATCCTGCGAGAGATCCATCTGCTTCCAGTCGTTGGCATTAGAAACCGTTGTGAGCGGATAGTCCTCGATGCTGAACGGACAGAACCCCATCGCCCCATGATGCCCGAAGGCGTAGAGAGCATACATCGCGTCTTTATCCTCCAGTCGTATCTCTGGCACGAAGAGCGGATTGTTGGGCTGGTGGTATTTTGCCAGCCACGACTTGATGCCCTTGTCGTAGATATCCACCCCCAGCACATCGATAGATGGAGCCCCACAATGCCACAGGTCGATGAGATGAGCCAACGGACCGCCCGACGGATATTGCCCAGGCTTCCGGTCGCGGCTGTTGAGAGCCACATTAACGTACATTGGCAGATTGTAGATTTCACGCCCCGCCTTGGCTATCTGCTCCACATAGGTGGCGTAGGTCCACGTCTGGAAGATCTCCTCCGTATAGATGTCATCCCCAAACAGCTGCGCCCAGTTGGCACCCACTTTAGCCTGCGGCTGCAGTTTCTCTTTCAGATAAGGGTGCAGCGACTTCTGATGCCTCTTCAGATAGTCGGTCAGCTGCTTGGGCACAGCGCTCTGGTACAACCGCGTCGCATTCGCCGAATAGTCGCGCGGCACCTCAATCATACCGATCTCATTCTCCACCTGCACCATGATCACCGTCTGCTCCAGAGCATCATGATCACGTAGATACGCCATCACATGACAGAAGGCACGCTTGTCGGCCTCCAGCACATTCTTACTCAGCGAAGAAGCCTCCTCAACGGGCACCCCTTCAGACGTATGGGCACGAGGGAAGCGCTTCACGTCTCGCTTAAACCACTCTGGCGCATAGCAACTCATCGAGTTTTTCCAAGCCCCAAACCACAACAGCACCACTTTCAGTTCGTTATGCCTTGCTTCGCTCAGAATCACGTCGAGCGTCCCCATGTCGAACTCACCTTCTTGGGGCTCAATCAACTCCCACGACACGGGAACGAGCACAGTGTTGAGTCCCATCTTGTGGAGATGCGAAAACGTACGCTTCACGTCCTCTGGCGTCGAGGCTGACGAGTTACCCAACTCACCACCAATCATCAGCATAGGCCTGTCGTTGACAACAATCCTAGCCGTACTATTATCACGATGCTCCAGGCGAGGCTGCCGTTGTGCCTGTGCTCCCATTGCCAGGATACAGAGCAGCAGGGAAATAAGCAAATTCTTCATATCATCTAAAAGTCTGCTGATTATTTTATGCCGCAAAAATAACAATTATTTTTCGAATGACATTGGATTTTTTGCGATTTTCACATTATTATTACACCAATCGTTCTGAAGAGTCACTTGACAAGTACCTTGTAGAGATAAACCGTATACCTATGATCACCCCAGATTAGGAGGTCGAATTAGCCCAGATTATCAGGAAGGGCGGAAAGACCTGCAAGAAAAGCTATACGCTCAGCTCCTTTCGCATACGCTCGTTGACCGCATAGCCCTTGATGAGATACTGCTTCAAAACCTTGTTTGCCCATTGACGAAAACGAGTGGCATTCTTGCTGTTTACACGATAGCCAACTGAAAGAATAACATCGAGATTATTTTATTATTCGAGTCCATAAACAATACTCACTTACTATGCATAAACAGCAAAAGTCCCACTATATCGACAGATGGAGCGCAGTTTTCAGGCCAAAAGAGACAAAAACATGTGTTAACACACAAATAATTCTTGAAATGTTTGTTATATTAAACATTTTGCCGCGTCATTTTCCGGGCTTCCTTCCAACGGGGGAAATACATGTCCATCAACGCGTGGAAACGAGCATTGTGGCTGGGCTCGAGCAGGTGGCACAGCTCATGAACCACCACATGCTCCACACACCACTCCGGCAACAGCAGCAGATAGGCCGAGAAGCAGATGACCCTCGTTCTCACATGGCACACCCCCCAGCGCGATTTCATGGCCTTATAGGTGATGCCCGTCGGTTTCACACCCATCATCTGGGCATGGCGCTCCACCATAGGCTCTACCAGGTTTTTCAGGCGTTTGAGTGCCTCGTCGCCCTGCGCTCTGGTTTGTAGTGGCAACTGATTGTAGAAGGCTGCCCTACGGTCTTGATGCTCCTGCGTTTTCTTTCTGGCCTCCGCTATCCACTCACGATGTTCATCAATAAATCGCTCTATCTCTTTCCGAGGCAAACCGATGGGTGCCGACACATGCACATCGCCATTCTTCACGATGCGCATCGACAACCTCCTGGTTCTCCTGTATGTCACCTGTATTGCCATTTCCATGAGTCATTATAACACCTCCTCCCCCCAGTCAGCAAAAGTATGGATAAATTTCCAATCCGCCAAACTTTTTAGGATAATTATTCGAACTTTCCATTTGTGCCATCGTTCTGCGATTCGCAAAAATACTCGCTTTTAGGTATTGCGCACGTGGTTTATTCGCCGTATCTTTGCAGTGTTTACCTGAAGAAGTACATGGTATATGAAGAAAAAAGTAGTATTGGCAGAGCCATCTGCGATGGTGTAGAAGAAGAACTGCGCCCCGGCGTCCTGCATATTTGCCCTAAAAGATCGGAACACAGTATAATCAATACTGGGACAGAGGATCTGGTGCTGTTCACTATTGTTGTTGCCAGATAAATTCCAATTTATTAAATCACATGAACATAGAAAACTATCGTGAGTATTGCCTGTCATTAAGCACAGATTGAAGGTCACACCATCCGCGAATATAAGGGTATTGTGACAGGTGAAACCATTATCGGTGCCAATGGCTCAATGCTCATGGTAGCCACCAGCGGAACGGCAGTAGTCATCTAAAACATCGCAGGCGATATATTGTTAAACTCTCTTAAAGTTTTCAATAAATCGCTTGCGATATAAAACATTCTTCTTACCTTTGCATCGTAAACGATATAAACAGATAAAAGAGATGGATGACTACACGCATCTGGCCAGTGAATTAGATTCAATCATCGAAACATTAAAGAAATAAACAACCGATACAAAAATGAAATATATCAAATTATGCTTCCGTCTGCTACTTGGTCTCTTCATGACCTACGCAGGTATCAGTCATCTGACAATAGCTCGTCAGGAGTTCATAGCACAAGTACCTACATGGCTTCAGTTCAGTCCGGGCTTTACTGATTTCGTCGTGTTGGCATCGGGCGTGGTTGAGATTGCCCTCGGCCTTGGCATGTTGTTCCTCTGGAAAAAGAAAGCACTCGTCGGTGCGCTGCTCGCACTCTTCTATGTGCTCATCTTCCCAGGCAACATCAACCAGTATGTGAACCATATCGATGCCTTCGGTCTCAACACCGATCAGGCCCGTCTCATCCGACTGTTCTTCCAGCCGGTACTCATCTTCCTCGCCCTTTGGTCAACAGGTGGCTGGAAGTATTGCAAGAACCTCTGTAACAACTGCAGGAAAGGATAACTTCGAATGGGCATGAAGATCAAAGAGTGGCTGCAATCCCTTTCGTTCAGGACTGGTGTCATCGTCCTGATGTGCTGCATACCCTTCTATATCCTGTCCTTTGCCCAAATGCTGCTGCCTATCAGTACAACAGCAAAAGGCGTGCTTTGGGCTGTGCTCTTCGGACTGGCCAAGACCTGCCAGTATGGAGGTCTGACGATCTTGGGCGTTGAAGGTTATAAACGGCTACGGAATAAATTCAGAAAGCAATAAAAAAATACAATATGATTTACGGACTTACAAAAGGAACAGATTTTGAGAAATTATGCGACGGAGCCGCCAAGGCTGAAGCCGCAGGAGTGATGACGTACTATGCCCTCGCACGTATGGCAAAGGAGCAAGGCTATCCCGAAGAGGTCTCGGAAACCTTCATAGAGATGGCCAATCAGGAGGCCGTTCATGCCGGATTCTATGCCACGCTCAACGGCAAGTATAATGCCGACATCTGGCAGATTGCAGAGAACTTTGCAACAGCTGAGGAAAAGGGAGAGGAACAGGTGAACCAGTTTGCCCAGGCATTCCGGGCTGCAGGCATGAACGAGGCTGCCGACGAGATGGAAGTTTTTGCCAAGCAGGAAGGCCATCATGGTGCCACCTTGCGGGCTATGATCGAAAAATACAAGAAATAAAAGAATAAAGGTATGAAGAATTTTATGAAATCATCAGCCCTCGTGCTGACAGGCGTACTGCTCATTGCCGCCTGTGGAAATAAGGAGCAGAAGAGTGAGGCAAACGTCAATGAGAATCCTACTCAGGAGAAAGTCGAGGTAAAGGCAGTTGAGGGTCGCAAGAACTTCAGCGACAAGGCTGTTATCACACCACTGCCCGCCATCATGATTGCTACATGGGACGAAAACAAGAATCCCGACGTGATGATGGCTGCTTGGGGAGGCCAGTGCGGACCTAAACACATCACCTTCGAACTCTCCAAGCACAAGACCACGGACAATATCCGTCTGAAGAAGGCATTCACCATCAGTTTTGCCACGAAGGGTGATATTGTCCAGAGCGACTATTTCGGCATCGTGTCCGGCAACGACGTGCCCGACAAGGTGGCTAAAGCGGGATTCACCATCACACCAAGTCCCAATGTCGATGCACCTATCATCAACGAGTACAAGCTGACGCTGGAGTGCAAGGTCGTGACCTTCGATGAAGACGAGAACGGTGGTGCCCGTGTCGTTGGCGAGATTGTCAACATGAGTGCTGACGAGAGCATCCTCGACGAGGAGGGTAACATCGACCTCGGCAAGCTTCAGCCCGTCATCTTCGATTCTGCCAAGAACGAATACCGTGTAGTCGGCGAGAAAGTCGGCACGGCTTGGGGATCTGGCAAGACCATTCAGGAACGTGAGGTGAAGTGATTAATTCTTGAACAACCTTCTTATGAGAGTCATGACGGCTCACTTTGAAAGTGCAGCCCAACGCCAAGCCCCGCAATGCCGAAAAGGTGAAGTTCATCAAGTAAGCAGAAATCTTATCTTACGCCTGTTGCCTGAAGGCCTGACTGCGAAGTGGAGCCAGATGGCGCCACGGTCGTTTCGCTCTATCAGCAGCTCGTCGAAGTCCTGTTTTGTTTCGTTGGCGTACTGAATCAGTATCGCCGCATAAACTATGAGTTGCTCCATCCCCGTTACACGGATATCTACTGCACAGCCAGTAAGATGATTGCTTGATGGCACACCCCCAATCGCCCGATTCAACTGTGGCGAGCGATAGCCGCTATTTATTATAATATGAGGGGCGGGGTTAGGAGCGTGGTGGATAAACTCATTATACCGCTTTCTCAACTCCTCCAACCACGTACAAACCCTTTTGAGGTTAGCAATCGCCTCATGACTAGGAATGTTATAAATCTCAGGATGACTACTACTCTTCGTCAACTCCCCGAGCATAAAATGCTCGGAGAGTTTCGCCCCACTGTTTAATTGAATTATCTGTTCCATAATAAATAATTAAAATGTTCTGGTGTTCTGGCGACCCTGCGTTAACCAGTGGCGTAGCCGAGCGCTGATGTTCAGAACACCATTATTCCGACTTTCTTGTACCTAAATTTTGTTGTTCCATTTTCCACATACTCCCCCACCTTCTCGATAGTACCATCTTTCTGCATGCGCCTTATTTTTACACGAGCCGCATCATAGTTTTTCAACAAGAAGCAGCGTATCACGTCAACAGCAGTAAACTCTTCGGGCAGACGGTTGTAGCCTTCTATCGTTTTCTGGCTATGACGGTGGTAGGCAGAAGCATCACGCAGCTTATCATCAAAGTACTTTTCAGCAAGCGAGCCGAAGAAGTGGCGCTGGCAGGCAAACTGGATGTTGACTATCAACTCCGCCAGGCGGTCGTCAATCTCATCCGTCTCAAATTCACCACACCAGTATTCACCTTCCTGATGGAGCTCGCCCCAGTGACGCATCACGATGAAGGGTGCCGAGAAGTTAATGCCGTGGTAGGCACAGCGTTTCAACAGCATCTCATCAGCTTTCGACTCGTTCTCAGCAGCGTCCATCATGCGGCGGGCCGTCCAGTCATAGAGTTCATCCACAATTTTCTGAACGCTGAGCTCCCCTTTCACACGATCCAGCTTCTCAGCCCACGCCTTCAGACGGTTGTCACTATCCAAATCGACTGTCGATTCGCGAGTCATCATCTGGAAATTGGTAGCAGGCAGAGGGATGACGGTCAAGCGCGTGGCCAGACCAGAGCCAAAGTTCTGCTCGTTCACCTTCTTTTTCAGGGCGATGGGCGTGCCTGTGTACACATAGTTCCAATACACGTTGAAGTCCTGCAGAATGGAGTCGTTGTTCGAATAGGCCTGACCATCCTCTTCATTATGGAAGGCCTTGAGCTCCATACTCATCTTATCAATCCACGAGCCGCCCTTTTGCACGCAAATAGTATTATCCAGCTCAGTATCGAAGGTGAGCATGTGCAAGTGCATCTCCTCGCCATCCACCACCTCAACGGCATTCACCATATCCTGGATGAACTGGGCGTTCGAAGTTCGTGCTGGGTGCACACGTACCACCACCTTGGGTTTCTTAGGCTTCTCCTTATTGGCGCCCTTGGTGCGCATCTGCTCACGATAGGCGTTGATGGCGTCGCGCCCTACCCTATCTGCCTGCACTATGGGCGCGACAAGCAACTTGAAGAGCCTTGTGGCAAACGATTTTCCACTTGCAGGATCACCAATAATCAGCGCTGAACTATTCAGGCGGCGCAACTCCTCAGGACGATGATAAAAGCGGTAGGTACAGCGTGTCATCAGTGTCATCTCGAACGCGCCAGCCACTATCAGCGCAGCGGGATACTGGTTCTTCTTCAGGCCCTTACAAATATCGCGCAATATCGGGAAATCCTCAAACATCGCCTCGATCTGCTCGCCCCACTCCCAAAGCCAACGGGCCATATCGTCATCCTTCAGCGTCACCGTCTTCTGCGTTTGCGCTTTCGTGATTTCCAGAAACGTTTTACCCGTGGCCTTTTGGATTGCTTCTTGCATCGCCTTTGAAGGCTGACTACTGGCATACTTCTTTTCTTTTTCTGCCATACACGATGCAGCACTAGCCACTGTCTGACCGACGTTTTCGTTCCTCGACGCGATGATTTCCTGCACCCACGACTGGGACTCAACAATTCGCTGAACTTGTTGCTTGTCGCCATCAAGCATAAGCAGCAGGTCGGTTGCCAGTTTGAGCGATTCATTATGACGGTTACTGTCGGCCTCGCAGGGCAGCTTGTCTGCATAGCGAGCATCAATAATACTCTGTACATCATATCCCCTCCATTTTAAGTTTTCCTTCTCCGTACTCCCCTCTGTACTCCCCTCCTCTCGAGAGACCGCTCGACCCGAAGGGACGCAAGATAGGCCAGGGGTGGAGTGATTTAGCACTTTCGTAGCCTGTGAATGACCGTCTCGATATAGAGCAGTAAATCGCTCACTAAACTCTTTGTTCTCATACGTAAACAATTCTTTATCCAAATACAAAATATCCGATTCCTTGCAAATGAAGCTCATCCTTGAGGCATCCTTGCAACTTTCGTCAACCTCCACGCCAAGCACCTTGGCCATCGCGTGCTGGTTGTCGATGAGATTACCCTTATTGGCATCAGCCTTAAATACAATTTTCAAGCCCTTGCCTGAAGGGGTGATATAAACCAAAAGAATGCCATTATTTTCATTTTTACATTCTTTCATTATTTCATTATCAAACACCTCCTGCGGCTTCTCCACATGATCTACATCCATCACCACAAGTCCCGTTAACCTGGTGGCAGCCTGCTTGCGCCAAGCCCCCTGTTTGCCCGTCTTCGACGTGGTTTCATCAAACGTGGCCTGAAATATAAACGCAGGCAGTTTGCGCTTCAGGCTGGCATCGCCCGTTTCTCTGAACTTATCAATGTTCCCGTTCCACTTCCCTGCCCTGACGAGCGCATAAAACTGCGCTTCGTCAACGGGCAAAGTAGGATTCACAAAATTCTTCTGATAACAAAATCCCATTTAACCTCCTTTTCTAAATTAAACACGATCTATAATTTCTCTATCCACCAGATGGCTGGCGGCAACCCTCTGTTCGCGTTCCAGCGCTGAGATAATGCGGGCTGTACCAATGCTCTTTTTCAGGGCACAGTAGAACTTGATGCACTTAGCACTCTCTTTGAGCCATCCATGCTCCAACGAAGCCAGCAACTTATCTTTCTTGCGGGTTTTGGTCTTACGGTTGTAAGCGTTAAACACTATTCGCCCTGTGTCCTTATCACGATGCAGCGAACCCTCAATAAACTTGCCTTCTGCAAGGCCTACCAGAATTTCTTCAGGTACTTCAATGTACTTTTTTACTCGCATAAATTGTCAGTTTTGTGAGTCAACATGGGGAAAAGTGAAGTTTTAGTTTGAGCTCAATTACATCCGGATACTTTTCCTCACCCACAAGCCCTGACTCGGTTAATTAATAAATTTCTTCTGCTATCAGTCTATAGCAATATTCCAGTACTTCATCTGCGCTCTGATAGCCAATATCCTGCACTGGCACATCATTCACATAATCTACTATGTTTTCTGCCATATCCTGCTGAACCCTGCTTGAATAAGGCAACAGAATTTGCAACAAGTATTCATACAAGCCACTACTTATTCTATGCTTTACATAGCGCATTACTTTTGCAGCTGTTCCATCTACATCGTAAAGTAAGTATTCCTCTGCCATTATATTATATATCCAGTAAAATTGTGGTACCATAATCCGTTTCATACTCACGTCTGATGCTCTCGATCGTTCTTGACTCAGGAGCAGGTTCACCTTTCTTCTTGGCCCTCAGGGCCTCTACACCCTCACCTAATCGGATGGCCAGCGCAAACATCAGATACTCCTTTTGGTGAATACGCCCACGACACACGCCAGCCTGCGATGTATTGTAGTCCATAGCCCAGTTCTCGCACACTTCGTTAGGCTCTACATACTTGTCGTTGAGGGGGCAAACCCTCGATCCATCGTTCTTTATCTGCTTATGGATACAACTGGCACAACACTTCTTGACTCTCAAGTAACAAGGATTCAATACTGTATTCTCTACTTCTTTCATAATCGCTAAAACACTCTTTTAAGTTCAACAATCTCTGCTCTCAGCAGTTTAATGGTATTCTTTCTCGACTCCAGCGTCTTCTTCATCTCCGTGATCTGAGCACTCAGCAGTCGTTCAGTGCTCCCATCAACAGTGGATTCTATCAGAGCCTGGCGCTGCCTCTTGGTTAGCTCACCATCGTAGTTCAATCCTACGTGGGTGATAAAGCCCTCAATCAGACTGGGGATGTCGAAATACATATACCCCTCTCCATTCACGTCCAGCATGTAGCTGTTTTTACAAGTTCTTACTGATACTTTCTCCATTTTTACTTAAAGTTTTAAAATTAAAAAATCTACCTTTGTCGTTCATTGACGATGCAAAGGTAGATAATTAAAGATTACCCTAAGGTGGATTCCGTATGTCCGTACAAACTCCGTATTTTTCTCCGTATTTTTTATACTAATTCCGTATCTGCTCCGTATTTTTCCATCATAATAACGGTTAACAACACCTCCCAGAACGCATCACAGAGTTGTTTTTGTGGGTTGTCAGCAATCTCATAATAGGCCCCTTCGGCTTCAGCAGCTTGAATGCCACGACTAAAGTTCTTAACCACGCTCTTGTTTATCCTCAGTCGTTCAGGCCACCCTTTTGGTGTAGCCTTGCAAGCCATTATCAGGAATTCTTGCTGCGAAAGACCGTAGTCCAGTCTGTCTTTCACCACCAGATAGATGCCCTGCCAATGGTTCTTAAATTTAAATAGGTGTGGATAGCTATCCATCAACGTAGCCAGACTTTTGCATAGCAACTCCTCATGCTCGCCTGCTGTCATCTTGAGATACAGTTTGCGAACCTTATCGGCTATGTCACGCTTTTGGGGTTTAGGCTCTTCGGCATAGTTATTCTTGGGCGCAGGTATGGGAGCTACACCATAGAACTCTCTCACCTCGTTCACCTTATTTATATAGTCAGAAATCTGGTATAGCAGTCCATGAGCCAATAGCGACAGCAGATAGTGTTCTGCCAGATTATAACTACCAGCATTCATAGCCAATGCTATCAGTTGCACGTCGTTTATTCTTATGCCATCGTGCCAGGCATACTCTTTGTTTTCATTTCTCATATCCTTATCTGAGATGTGAGAGATGTCACAGGCCTATGGCCCCTCTCGGGTTCGTAATATTTTTAGCTTCAGCGAGCGCAAATTTATAACAACTATATCATACCAACAACAAAAATATCAGAATATTTCTATTATTTTCGAATTTAGCACCAAAACTTTCCATTACTTACCAAAACTTACCCAAAATGTCTTATAATGTCATTGTTTTAATCTTCAGAAAAGCCTTTTTGGCATTTATGTATAAACACATTTTCTCATACTTTATATATTTAGGACTGGTATAAAAACTATACGTTTTCATTGAAACGATACGGCCACAACCAAAAACTTCGATAAAGTCTTTATATCTTGGACGCTCCATCACTCCCGCATCTATAGCAGCCCTGAGGGCACAAAGTATTTCCTTGGCCCTATTCTTACCTTTAGTCATTTCATAAACCATAGAAATCACGATTCCTGCTCTTCTTTCATCCAACAACGAGCTTGTGAAAAGCTGACTCGCCAGTAAACTTTTCTCGTCATAACAATAAGTATAATTTTTAGGGGTATCTTTATAAATATCATCCAATTTGTCTAGTTGATTATTTAGCACCGCCGAAGCAGCCATAATTCCATAATCGTCGGTCATGTTAACAATATGGTCCGATGGTATAATTGATAGTTTTTCATATTGCAGGCATCTGTTTAGTCCTCTGCAAACCAAGCTTATCAGTTCCTTCATATTTGGAAAGGCTTGTTCATTTTCTTCTATATAGAAGCATGTCGATTCCTTTAAGCTCAGCATCATGATGGTAGTAAAATCCCTATCCTTCCATGGTCCTTTATTCCAGAATTCCATGTCACCATCATCCACATACCTATTGGCAATCTTCATCAGTGTTACGCCATTTTCAGGCTTATATAGGTGCACATGCGAGTATACACGCTCAAATTGTTCATCAGTGAAAAATATCTTTTTGTTTTGTCGTAGGAAGTCTTCTTCCGTCACTTTCGAAAGGACTTCCTCTCGTTGTAAGCCATCTGGATTAGTATACCAGATCTCATCGCTCACAATTTTATATGTGCAGATGTAGTATTTCATGTTGTCCGTTGTTAGTTTTTTCTTTTTGAGCCGCAAAATTAGCGCTTTTTCCTGAACCACGCAAGAGTTTACGCCATAAAAAGCGCCCCCATAGTCAATGCCCAACGCCCCCTACTCGCCCTTACTGCTATGCAGTAAGCCAATCCAGTCCTCCCATAGTATAAAAAGTGTTAATAGTACTAAGCAAGGAGCCAGCAGCGATGCCCGCTCCTTAATTCTCCAATTGTAATAAGCAAATCTAAACACACCAGTTTTTCGTAAAGTTAACCAACCAGTTTCATTTTTCTGTTTTTTTAATGTTTTGTTTGTCGAAAATGGTTTGTCTGTTCTCCATTCTATAGCTTGTACCTTTGAGATTTATCACCTCACATCTGTAGAGAATTCGGTCGAGCAAGGCAGATGCCAGCACTTCATCATCGAGGGTCTGGGCCCATTCTGTAGGAGCCTTATTTGTAGTTATGATGATGGAGGTATGCTCATGCATAGTGTTGATGAGATTGAAGAAGCCAGCTGCATCTTCCTTGTTGATGGGGAAGAGCATGATATCATCGA
>NZ_JHVE01000009.1:0-144574 GCF_000619985.1 Prevotella sp. P6B4 | reverse complement strand
CGGGCTATTCTCTACTATAGGGAAGGTTGGATACGCGTTACTCACCCGTGCGCCGGTCGCCATCAATCAAAGCAAGCTTCGATCATGCTGCCCCTCGACTTGCATGTGTTAAGCCTGTAGCTAGCGTTCATCCTGAGCCAGGATCAAACTCTTCATTGTATAAAATATCTTTGATATTTTCTACGAGTCTTCGTCGTCGCTCGGAAATTGAAAGTGAACTTTCATTTCTCTCGCTCCTAGAAGCCTTGTAAATTTAATCATTATCTGTTTCAGAACGACTATCCAAGATTTCTATTCCTATTAAAAGAAATTGAAACGGTTTGTTTCTTGTTACCCAAGAGTATTTCTGCTCTCGCTTCTTGTACTACTTCTGTCTATGTAAATCTTTCAAAGAACTCTTTCTTAGTGTGCTTGTCAGGTGGTGTTCCTGATTTGCGGGTGCAAAGGTACGGCTTTTTTTGGAACTACCAAAACTTTTCGAGAGAAATTTTCATTTTCCATGCATTTTTTTGGCTACTCTTGACAAATATCAATCTGAAAAATATTGTCACATTATTATATATTATATAGAGAGAATCAGAACCAGGCAAAAACCGTGAGTTAATTCAAATCATCAATCGAGCCGGCTCAAATCATCAATCGAGTTAACTCACGTGATTTTCGCACCCGATTCCACAAGAACTGAAACACAGGCTATATACTACGTTAATTTCTGATAAAACGATGGTAGTTGACAAAAAAATGATTACCTTTGCACCTTACTTATATAGGAAACAATTAAAAAGTATGTCGACGATATTACATATTGAAACCAGTACGGACGTATGCTCCGTTGCTGTTTCGGAGGACTCACACGTCATCTTTCAGCAAGAAGATCACAGCGGTCCGAATCATGCAGAAAGTTTAGGTTCTATGGTTGACGAGGCACTCTCGTTTACCGATAATCACGCCATTCCCTTTGATGCCGTGGCTGTAAGCTGTGGTCCGGGCTCCTACACAGGACTGCGCATCGGCGTGTCAATGGCAAAGGGAGTATGCTACGGCAGGAATCTGAAACTGATTGCCGTCCCTACGTTGGAATTGCTCTGTGTACCTGTGCTATTAAGAGAGATTCCCGAAGAGGATGCCCTACTCTGTCCGATGCTTGATGCTCGTCGCATGGAAGTATATGCCGGCATCTATGACAGAGCACTAAAACCCATTCGTGAGATTGGTGCCGATGTAGTGACCGCAGAGACCTACAAAGAATACCTGGATGAACACCCTGTGTACTTCTTCGGCAATGGCGCCAAGAAATGCATGGAGACCATCAATCACCCGAATGCCCATCTGATTGAGGGCATCGAGCCACTGGCCAAGTGGATGCAGCCACTGGCAGAGAAACGACTGCTGAACAATCAGACTGAAGATGTGGCCTATTTTGTGCCGTATTATCTGAAGGACTTTGTGGCGAAGCTTCCAAAGAAGCTACTATAATGAATAACGAATAGTGAATAATGAAGAGTTTATGGATATAAAAGGATTAGATTACAACACACAGCGAGAGAAGCTGGTGATGTCGGAATACGGGCGCGAGATTCAGAAGATGGTTGAGATTGCCTGCGAATTGCCGACAAAAGAAGAACGCCTGCAATGTGCATATACCATCATCAAACTGATGGAGACTAAAAACCCACAACTGAAGGAAAACGAAGACTTTGAGCAGACACTCTGGAATCATCTGTATCTGATGAGTCACAGAGAGCTCGAGATTGACTGGCCTTTCGATATCAGCGAGGCCGATAAAATTCTATCGAAGCCCCAGCCCATGAAACTGCCTCAGGATGGCGTGAGACTGCGCCACTATGGCCGACTGGTCGAGGAGCTCTTTCTGAAGTTAAAGACGATGCCTGATAGCGAGGAGCGTAATGCCCTGATAAGATACACCGCTAATCAGATGAAACGCGATTTGGCACTATGGGGTCACGGCTCTATGGATGATGAGCGTGTGGCCGATGATCTGGCACGTTATACCGACGGTGCCGTCCAGATAGACCTGGGCGCCTTTAGATTCGAAAAGGTAACAGCACCTGAAGACAAGAAAAATAAGAAAAAGAAATAACCGATATGGCATCATTTATCATCGAAGGCGGCCATCTTCTGAAAGGAACCATCACGCCGCAGGGTGCCAAGAACGAAGCCTTGCAGGTTATCTGCGCCTCTTTGTTGACAGAGGAAGAGGTGATTATCCGTAACATCCCGAACATTCGCGATGTAAACAACCTCATCCAGCTGCTGCGTGATATTGGTGTAAAGGTTTCAAAGAAAGAGGAAAATACCTACGCATTCCACGCCGACGAGCTGAACCTTGATTATCTGGAGAGCGATGAGTTTGTACAGAAATGTGCTGCTCTGAGAGGGAGCGTCATGATGATTGGTCCACTGTTGGCCCGCATGGGCAAAGCCATCATCACCAAACCTGGTGGTGACAAGATCGGGCGCCGTCGTCTGGACACCCACTTCTTAGGATTCGAGAAACTTGGAGCTTCCTTCAACCGCATAGAAGGTCGCGACGTGTACGAGATTTCGGCCAAGAAGCTGAAAGGCACATACATGCTACTCGACGAGGCCTCAGTGACTGGTACGGCCAATATCATTATGGCTGCCGTATTTGCCAAAGGCACCACCACCATCTATAACGCCGCCTGCGAACCCTACCTGCAGCAGCTCTGCAAGATGCTGAACAGCATGGGTGCCCACATCAGTGGCATTGCTTCGAACCTACTGACGATTGAAGGCGTGGACCGTCTGCATGGCACCGATCATCTGATTCTGCCCGACATGATTGAGGTAGGATCATTCATCGGTATGGCAGCAATGTGTGGCGATGGCATCCGCATCAAGAATGTCAGCGTAAAGAACCTCGGCATCATTCCCGATGCCTTCCGTCGTTTGGGCGTCAAGCTCAAAGTTGAAGGCGACGACCTTTGGGTGCCCCGTCAGAAGCACTATGAGATACAATCGTTTATGGATGGTACCATCATGACACTGGCCGATGCCCCCTGGCCAGGACTGACTCCCGACCTGCTATCAGTACTCATCGTAGTAGCTACGCAGGCACGTGGTTCGGTACTGTTCCACCAGAAGATGTTCGAAAGTCGCCTGTTCTTTGTCGACAAGCTGATCGACATGGGAGCACAAATCATCCTCTGCGATCCTCACCGTGCGGTAGTCGTTGGTCACGACCGCAAGATTACCCTACGTGGCGGACGCATGTCGAGTCCCGACATCCGTGCTGGTATCGCCCTGCTGATTGCCGCTATGAGTGCCAATGGCACCAGCCGCATCGACAATATTGAACAGATAGACCGTGGCTACGAGAACATCGAAGCCCGTCTGAATGCCCTCGGCGCAAAAATCACAAGAGCATGATACGTCAGGAAGAAGTATATAAGATAGGTAAGTTAGGCAAGGCACACGGCGTGAAAGGAGAGATCAGCTTTCTCTTCGACGATGACGTGTTCGATCGTACTGACGCCGACTATCTGATTCTCGACATGGATGGCATCCTTGTACCTTTCTTTATAGAAGAGTACCGTTTCAAGACCGATGACAATGCGCTGATGAAGTTCGAAGGCATTGACACACAGGAACGAGCCAGAGAGTTGACGGGCTGTGAGGTCTTTTTTCCCCGCGAAATGGCAGAGGACGATGAGGAGCAACTGTCATGGGCTGCCATCGTGGGATTTGAGTTGGTTGATGCCAACACCAACAAGGTTGCTGGTCGCATAGCCTCGATTGACGACACGACCATGAACATCCTCTTCGAGTTGGAAGACGGAAAACTGATTCCCGCATCGGAAGAACTGATTACGGATGTAGATACAAAGAAACAACAAATAAAAGTAAAACTGCCGGAAGGCATTTTAGAGTTATGAAGAGACAAATAGCCATTCTCGGCTCTACGGGGTCGATAGGAACGCAGGCACTCGAGGTCATCGAAGAACATGCAGACCTGTATGAGGTGTACTGCCTGACTGCTAACAATAAGGTAGAACTGTTGGCCGAGCAGGCTCACAAGTTCAAGCCCGCAGCCATCGTCATAGCCAATGAGGCACGTTACGATGAGCTGAAGTCGCTGATGAGCGACATGCCCGATGTGAAGGTTTATGCCGGAGCTCAAGCTCTGAACGAGATTGTAGAAGCCGGCCCCATCCATATGGTACTCACCGCAATGGTAGGTTTCGCCGGCCTGAACCCCACCATTCACGCTATCAAAGCCGGCAAGACTATCTGCCTGGCCAACAAGGAGACATTAGTGGTGGCAGGCGAACTGATTCTGCAGTTGGCTCAGCAGTACCACACCCCCATCCTGCCTGTCGACAGCGAGCACTCTGCCATCTTCCAGAGTCTGGTTGGTGAGGATCAGAATCCGATAGAAAAGATTCTGCTGACAGCGTCAGGCGGTCCATTCCGCTTGAAGTCGATGGAAGAGATAGCCCACGTGACCAAGGCCGACGCCCTGCGCCATCCCACATGGGACATGGGAGCCAAAATCACCATCGATTCTGCATCGATGATGAACAAAGGTTTCGAGGTTATCGAGGCTAAGTGGCTCTTTGGTGTGGATGCCAAACAGATTCAGGTATTGGTTCACCCGCAGAGTATCGTCCACTCGGCCGTTCAGTTCCAGGATGGTAGCGTAAAAGCTCAGTTAGGTGTGCCCGATATGCGTCTGCCCATCCAGTATGCCTTCTCGTTTCCACAGCGTTTGCACCTGAGTGGTGAGCGTCTCGACCTGTTTAAGGCTCAGCACCTGGAGTTCTTCGAGCCCGACTTGGAGAAGTTCCGTTGCCTGGCACTCGCTTTCGAGGCGATCGACAAGGGAGGTAACATGCCATGTATCGTGAATGCAGCCAATGAGATTGTGAACCGCGGATTCTTAGAGGACAAGTGCGGTTTCCTGCAGATGGGCGACATCATTGCCGAGACCATGCAGCGTGCCACCTTCGACAAGAACCCCAGCTACGAGACCTACATCGCTACCGATGCCGAGGCTCGTCGCATCGCTACAGAATTAATGAACAAGTAATCAACAATGGATATTTTTTTAATTAGACTTTTGCAATTCATGCTGGCCATTGGCCTGCTGGTGCTGCTCCATGAGGGTGGCCACTTCTTCTTTGCCAAGCTCTTTGGCATCCGCGTAGAGAAGTTTTATCTATTCTTCGATCCCAGCATCTGGAAATGGGACGGCAGTCTGTTTAAGTTCAAGCCAAAGAACAGCGATACCCAGTATGGTGTGGGCTGGTTACCATTAGGCGGATACTGTAAGATTGCCGGAATGATCGACGAGAGTTTTGATACCAAACAGATGAAACAGCCCGAGCAGCCTTGGGAATTCCGTTCGAAACCCGCTTGGCAGCGCCTGTTGGTGATGATTGGCGGCGTATTGGTCAACTTCCTGCTGGCCCTGTTCATCTACTCCATGATCCTGTTCTACTGGGGTGACACCTATATCCCCACCAAGAACATGACACTTGGTATGAAGTTCAACACCGAGGCCAAGCAGTACGGATTCCTGGATGGCGATATCTTGGTAGGTACTGAGAAAGGCGAGTTCAAGGACTTCTCTGCCGACATGTACCGCGACCTGAGCGAAGCCACTCGTGCCGACATCATCCGCAATGGCAAGGCTATGAGCATCAGCCTGCCAGGCGACATCAACCTGTTAGGTATGCTGAAGGCAGAGCCATCATTTGTACGTCCGTTGATTCCTGCAGTAGTTGACAGCGTGATGAACGATTCACCTGCCGCAAAGATGGGCCTGCAGAAAGGCGACAAACTTGTTGCGATTAACGGCAAACCCGTTGATAGCTACAATGAGTTTACCGACCAGCTCGGTGTGCTCGAAGATATGATGACCGCCGCCAAGACACAGGCCGACAGTATGAAGATCCGTACTGCCACCATCGTTTTCGAGCGTGAAGGTCTCCTGATGGACAGCATCGATAATCAGACCGCCAAGACAGCCATGATTCGCGACACCGCTACCATCACGCTGACACCCGACCTCAAGCTCGGATTCTTTGTGCAGACCATTGCAGGCATCTACAAGCCCGTCACAAAAGAATACGGATTCTTTGAGAGCTTCCCCGCAGGCATTGCCTACGGTTTGAACGTACTGAAGGGCTATGTTGGCGACATGAAATATGTGTTCACAGCCGACGGAGCCAAGTCGATAGGTGGTTTCGGCGCCATTGGAAGTCTGTTCCCACCGGTATGGGATTGGTATCTGTTCTGGAAGATGACCGCTTTCCTCTCCATCATCCTGGCCTTCATGAACATTCTGCCCATCCCCGCCTTGGACGGAGGACATGTATTGTTCCTCATCTATGAGATGATTACCCGTCGCAAGCCCTCTGAGACATTCATGGTTCGCGCTGAATATGTTGGCTTCGGACTACTCATCCTATTGATGGTCTTTGCCAACCTCAACGATATTCTACGCTGGTTAGGTTATATGTAATTAAATAGCAATGCGTCAGGTACTGTTTTCTATCCTCTTGATGGCCAGTTGCCCCATGAGTTGGTCGGCAACAAACCATTCTGACATCATCCAGAAGTTAGAGAACAGTCTTGAGCATAAAGACGACTATGTCAAAGCCAAGGAGACGCGTATTGATGGCATCCGACAACAATTAGAGGATGCCAACAATACGCTCTCACTTTATCATATCTATCATCAGTTATATGATGAGTACAAGTCGTATAAATACGATTCGGCACACATCTATGCACAAAAAAGCTTAGAGACTGCTATTGGCCTCAAGAAAAAGGATTATATCATTGAGGCAAAATGTGCCGTCGTATTCTGTCTCTCATCGGCAGGCTTATATAAGGAAGCTTTCGAAACACTCGAGAGTATTGATATCAAGGGGGCTTCGACCGACTATCGCAAGAAGTTTTTCTGGATGGCAAGTCGCCTGAACTATGATATGGCCGACTATAACCACTCCATGCCCTATCAGAAAAAATATGTAACGCAAGGAGGCATATACACCGACTCATTGCTGAGATATCTCACACCTCAATCGTCCGACTGGCTTTATGCCGTAGCCATGAGACAGATGAAGGAGTACCACTATGAGCAAAGTATCGGGACCTTTAAGACACTACAGAAAGATTCCCTCCTCGATCCCCATATCAAAGCCATTGTGACATCCTGTCTGGGGTGGATCAGTATCTCACAGAAAGAACGCGAAGCAGCTAAAGACTATCTGGCGCAAGCCGCTATCTACGATAACGAGACTGCCACCAAAGAGACCACAGCTCTTTGCGTATTGGCCGAGATGCTTTACGAAGACGGAGATATTGAACGCGCCACCCGTTTCGTTCAGGAGTCGATGAACGATGCCAACTTCTACGATGCCCGCCAGAGAAAGATCCAGATAGGTAATATCCTACCGATTATTGAGCAAGACAGATACAACATCATCAAAAATGAGCGAAATGCCATCACAACAGCACTCATCGTAGCGCTGCTGGCTGTTGTATGTTTGCTTATTGCCACCTACATCATCTGGAAACAGATCAAGAAACTAAAAGAAGCCCGTAAGACTATCGTTGAAAGGAATACGGCACTCCAACAGACCAATGCCCAGCTCTCAGAAGCTAATGCCATCAAGAACGAATATATTGGCAAAACCTTCTATATCAATGCCCAATATATTAATAAGGTGGAGAAACTATATAAGACCTTAGACCGTAAGATTGTCACCCGCCAATATGAAAACCTACAGACATCGCTGAAGGAATCAGAGTTGATGGCTGATCGCAAGAACATGTTCAATGGTTTCGATGAGACCTTCCTTAAACTGTTCCCTCATTTTGTAACTGAATATAACAAACTCTTCGATGAGAAAGACCAGAAGATGCCCGACAACGACAAATCACTTACTACCGAGATGCGCATCTTTGCACTAATGCGACTGGGTATCACCGACAGTGATAGCATTGCCAGTTTCCTTGACTACTCCGTTCATACCATCAACACCTATAAAACCCGCGTTAAAAACAAATCCATCGTGGATAATGAGGAGTTTGAGCAACGAATCATGGCCATTTAACCCCATATTCCTTTAATACAATTCTCAGATTGCAAAAATATTAAGTAACTCATTTTCAGTTACTTAAACTTTTAGTACCCCTAATTTTCTTAATACAATCCATAATATTTAATCCCTTCAGTTCTCATTTGTCGTAATTTTGCACCGACAATTTTTAACTAAGTTCATTCACTCTAAAAACTTAAAAGAAATGAGAACAGAAAAAAGATTAATCAGGGCTTTCGCCTTAACAGTAGCAACGCTACCGATGCTGGTGTTGTCGTCATGCAGCACCACGGAAGACGGCTCCTTTGTAGACCCCATCAAGCTCACGGAGAAGATTGGTGGAAACTGGATGCTCAACTCCATCACGCAAGTAGATGAGACAAGCGGCAACGAGATGACGCTGACAAATCTGCTTGGTTTCGACACCTTCTGTATCAACCTATCAGAGGGCGGACAGTTTTCTATATCAGGAAATGCGCCCAAACTGATTCCCACCACAGGTACATGGGAGTTAGACAACAATTATGTAAAATCAACAGGCGAGGCAACCCAGTTATTACTGAAAGGCAGTGAAGGGGATGTGAAGTTGACGGTTACCAGCACACCTGGTGCTACACCTGAACTGGGCTTCCAGCTTTCACGCACCTCAGAAGGCAAAGCATTCCTATCTTATAAATACTCATTATCACCCGTAGAATAAAATAAAAAGCCATTATGAAAAAGAATTGCATCAAAAACATCATACTATTGACAGCCTTTCTGCTTGTATCAATGGCAGGAGCTGCACAGACAATAGACCACGGTGGTCCTCAGAGAATGTGGACTGTACCAGCAGTCTTCTCGGTCGACGAAGAAGTAACCTTCTATTTCGACATGAACGATGCCGGTTTCAGAGAAGGAATCGACCTTTATCTCTGGTGTTGGAACCCCTCAGAGCCCGATGCCGGTAACTGGGAGAACTCATCCGACTTTGCCAAACTGACCTATCAGGGTGACAATATCTATACGATGACAATGGTACCCACAAAATACTTCTCAAGCGGCGCATCAAGCATGAGTGAACAGGAGGTGTACGACTATTGCCAAACTGCCGACTGGCCAGGTTTCTGGTGCCGACTGAAAACAAAGGACGGAAGCGAAGAAAGCGATGTTTTCCAGGCCCCTGACTCTCGTTCAGAGTGGACCGACTTTGCGGAATCAGGCCAAGACGTCAAATTCTATAGCGGCATCAAGGCGCAGGGTTTCAAAGAACTCTTCACCTTGAATGATCCATTGACGGTAGTATTCAATGGCGACCTGTTTACCATCGGCGGACGTACCATGAACGAGGTGGCCCAGGATGCCGATTTCATCCAGTTCGGAACTCATGCAGGCCTTAACGACTGGGAAGTTCAGCAACAGCTGAACACCTGGCGCCCCAAGTGCCTGGAGAAGGTAAAAGTGAAGCAGTTGACCAATGGTTATTGGGTATGGAATATCGGTGTACCTGGCGATTATTTTGCCACCAACCCTGGTGATGGCGATGAGATTATCTCCACCATTCTGGCCGATGCCGACACCCGTTCTGCTTATGAGCTGGAGAATATCTGCTACCTCGTAGTCAAGGTTCAGCCCAATGGTGAAGGAAATCCTGACTGGGGACCCAATAGCGGCGACAAGAGCCAGAAGGCAGGTGCTGCTGTTCCCTATCCCGATCCTGTTTTCGGAATCTTCCCCACCAAATTCACGCCGAAAGACATCATCACGCTGACACGCCAGTATAATGAGCGTAATGCTGGCGAATTGAAATATATCGTCAAGGCAGGCAGCAAAACACTGACTGGTGAGATTCCAGGTGTTCGCGACAAACGAACAGTAACCCTGAACCTGACTGATGAGCTGAGTGGCACAACCGCTTCAGAAATCGAAATTGAGATACAAAAAGAAGACGGAACACCTGTAGAAAAGAGAACCATACAAGTTCCCACAGAGGATTAATCGCAAAAAAAGAGAATCATATGAAACGATATCTGTTTATGATAGTGACAGCCTTATTGATGGTCTGCCACAGTGCACAAGCACAGAATATAACGGCTAACGGAAAAGTCGTTGACAACAATCAAGAGCCCCTCATTGGTGCCACCATCAGAGTGGTCGGGCAGTCAGCAGCTGGTGTCATCACCAATGCAGAAGGTCAGTTCTCCATCAACTGCGCTAAGAGCAGCACTCTCGAAATCTCGTATGTGGGCTATCTCAGTCAGCAAGTCAAGGCAGCATCTAACATGCAGATCGTTCTGCAGGAGGATGCCAAAGTGCTTGATGAGACCATCGTCGTTGGTATCGGTTATGGTACCATGCGCAAAAGCGACCTGACAGGATCAATCGCATCTGTCAGCGCCAAGGACATGAAGCAAGGCGTCATCACCTCAACAGAGCAGCTGCTGCAAGGAAAGGTGGCAGGTCTGAGCATCGTACAGTCGTCAGGTGCACCTGAGGCTGGTGCCAGCATCCGTCTGCGTGGCGGCACCTCGCTCTCTGCCTCCAACGGTCCACTGGTTGTCATCGATGGTATCGCCGGTGCTGACATCAACTCTGTCCAGCCTACAGAGATTGTATCGATGGATATCCTGAAGGACGCCTCAGCCGCTGCCATCTACGGTAGCCGTGGTGCCAATGGTGTCATTATCGTTACCACCAACCGTCAAGGCGGCGATGTTGAACAGAGCTCTATCCAGTACAACGGCTATGTAGCTTTTGCTCAGGCCGCTTCCAAGCTCGATCTGCTCTCAGCCAATCAATGGCGTAGTTATGTCCGTAACAACAACGTACTCAATGCCAACGATTTTGGTGCCGACGTGGATTATCAGGACGAGCTGCTCCGTACGGCTATCTCTCATTCGCATAACCTCTCTTTCAGCAACTCAAAGAAGCAGAGCGGCTATCGCGCATCTGTCACTTACAACAACAACCAAGGCGTCATCGAGCGCAGTAACATGAACCGCCTGGCAGGCTCGCTGACAGCCTATCAGATTGGCTGGCAGGGACGTCTGCGCCTGGACGAGGGCATCAATGCCAACTTCGACAGCTGGCACCCCATCGACACACGTATCTTTGAGCGTATGACCAATGTCAACCCCACCTTCCCTGTCAATAATCCTGACGGTTCGTTTGCACAGTTGGCTGGTCTGAACACCGAGAATCCTGTAGAACTGAACAGCAATCGTAATGACGACCAGAAGCGTCATCGTTTCCTCGCCTATCTCAAAGCTGAGCTCGACATCATCGATGGCTTGAAGTACACCATTAATGGTTCGTACGAGCAGAACTCAACCAAGGGAGGTATCTACAAGCCCACCTATGCCCGCCTGGAAGGTCAGAGCATGAGCGGCTGGGGACAGCGCACCTATGCCGACTATACCAACAAGCAGTTGGAAACCTATCTCACCTACGACAAGTTGTTTGCTGACATCCACCATCTCAACCTGATGGCAGGTTATTCCTATCTGAATAACATCTACGAAGGATTCGGTTCTACTCGTTCCGGATTCGATACCGATGCCTTCCTGTATAACAATCTGGCTGCAGGTACTGATTACAAGCAGGGCGATGTTTACAGCTATAAAGGCGAGGCAACTCTGATCTCATTCTTCGGACGCGTGAACTATACCCTCGACAACAGATACATGCTGACAGCCACTCTGCGCCGTGACGGTAGCTCACGATTCGGCGACAACCACAAGTGGGGCACCTTCCCATCTGTTTCATTAGCATGGCGCATCAGCAACGAGCACTTCATGGAGAGTACCAAGTCATGGCTCGACAATCTGAAACTACGTGCAGGCTTTGGTATCACTGGTAACCAGGATGGCATCGGCGAGTATAAGTCGCTGGCCACTATCGGCATTGCCGGTATCACCAAGAATGCGGCTACAGGCTTGTGGAAAAACACCTACGCCCAGAACCAGAACCCCAACCCCGACTTGAAGTGGGAGGAGACTGCCCAGTGGAATATCGGTATCGACTTCGCCATGTTCAACAAACTGCATGGTAGTCTGGAGCTGTATTACAAGAAGACCAGCGACCTGCTGTGGACCTACCCTGTTCCCCAGCCACCATACCCTTACGGCACTATGCTTGCCAACGTTGGCGACATGGAGAACAAAGGTTTCGAGCTGACCCTTGGCTATAATGTCATCCGCACTAAGGACTGGACGGTCGATGTCAACGCATCAGCATCATACAACAAGCAGGAGATCACCAAGCTCTCTAACGACCAGTACGAGGCAGTAGGACTGCAGGCCGGTTCACTCCATGGCTTGAGCGGCATGTCGAACATGTATGCCCAGACCATTCGTGAAGGCTACCCTGCAGGCGCTTTCTGGGGCCCCAAGTGCTTAGGCATCGATGACGATGGTCACTATATCCTGAACACAGATGCCGATGGCAATCCTATCAATGAATATCTGGGATCGGCTCAGCCCAAGTGGAATGTCGGCTTGGCCATCAATGTGACCTATCGCGATCTCGACCTGTCAGTTGCCGGCTATGGCATGTTCGGTCAGAAGATTCTCAATGCCACCCGCATGGTACTGTTCGATCCCAACCGTTTCCCCTCACAGAACGTGCTCGACGACTGCATGACCAGTGGTATTACAGAGGCACCCAAGTACTCCGACTACTTTATCGAGAACGGTTCTTTCTTCCGCTTGCAGAGCATCACCCTCGGCTACACACTGCCCAATCCTAAGGCATTAGGACTCAGCCGTCTGCGCTTCTATGTCACTGGCGAGAATCTGTTCTGCCTGACAGGCTACAAGGGGCTTGACCCTGAAGTACAGATTCCAGACAATGTACTCAACGACCCAGGTATCGACAAGTTTAATTCTTATCCTCGTCCACGTACCGTCTCTGTTGGTGTGAACGTAAGCTTCTAACATGAAACAAATAAAGATTCAAAACAATTATGAAAGCAAGATATATTATTTCTGCACTTTGTGCTTCGGCTTTTGCACTGAGCGCATGTACAAACCTTGATGAGCATCTGTACGACAAACTGACGATTGATGATTTCAAGGGTGATAAGAGTTCTATTCTGGCCGAGTCGTTTGTCAACAGTGCCTATGCCACCCTGCGCGGCTATGGCTCTGGTACCGACGAGGGCAATGGCATCAACTGCTACCCTACCTGCGAATACGTATTCTTCACTGCCGAGTGCGCCAGCGACGAGGCATGTATCCCCACCCGTGGTTCCGACTGGTACGACGGTGGCCGCTACCAGGAACTGCAGTTCCACACCTGGACACCCGATAATGATGGTGTCACCTCTATCTGGCGCTACAACTTCGTAGGCATCTCTAAGATCAACGCCGTATTGAGTCAGGTCGATCAGACTGAGATTCCTGCAGCCGCCAAGAAATCGGCCGAGGCCGAACTCAGAGGTCTGCGCGCCTACTATTATTATAATCTGCTCGACAACTTCGGCAATGTGCCCATCATGAAGGACTTCAACACCAGCGAACTGCCCAGGAACGCCTCACGCCAGGAGGTATTCAACTTTGTTGAAAGCGAGTTGAAGGAGGTGCTGCCCTCGTTGCCGACAGACATCATCTACGGCCGTTTCACCCAGAATGTTGCCAACACACTACTGGCCCGTCTGTATCTCAATGCCGAGGTCTATACAGGCCAGGCCCGTTGGCAGGACTGTCTGAACGCCTGCGAGAAGGTGCAGGGCTATACCCTCGAAGGTACCTACAAGGCCAACTTCTATATCGAGAACGAGAAGTCGAAGGAAATTATCTTTGCCATCCAGTACGACCACGCACAAGGCACTGTAGGCAACTATCTGGCCTCTATGTCGTACCACTACAACCAGAAGTATGCTTTCTCGCCTGATGGCAACTGGCAGTGGAGCGGCAATGGTATCTGTGGTCAGCCTGGTCTCTACTCATCGTTCGAGGAGGGTGATGTGCGTCGCAACTGCTTGATGATCGGTCAGCAGAAGAGCGCCAAGGATGGCAGCAATGTGCTGATGGAGAATGGCGAACCCCTGAACTATACCGAGGATATCGAGAACTTCACCAATGCCAAGCAGAACGAAGGCGTACGTCTCGACAAATATGAGTGGAGCGTGAACGACCAGTGGGAGCGCGATAACGACTGGGTGCTGATGCGCTATGCCGAGATCCTGATGATGCAGGCTGAGTGCTACTTCCGTCTGGGCGACACACAGACCGCTCTGAGCTACATCAACAGAGTGCGCGCCCGTGCCAACGTCGAGGGACTCACCAGTCTGACACTTGATGCCATCGACAACGAGTGGAAGCATGAGTTCGTTTTCGAGGGTCTGCGCCGCAACGTGAACATCCGCTTCGGCACCTTCTTCAAGTCGTGGTGGAACAAGGAGGAAGACCCTGCCGACCATCACACAGGCCTCTTCCCCATCCCCCGTGTAGAAATGGAAAAGAACCCCAATCTGGTTCAGAACCCCGGTTATTAATATGAGAAAGAACATGTTTTTATATACCATACTACTCTCCGCATGCAGCCTCTGGGCGGCATGTGGGGGCAGTGGTAGCAGCGACGAGCCCGTTACACCGCCCACGCCGCCAGTCATCGTGGATGAGGAACCTGGCGCTCCTGTCCAGCCAGCAAAGTCCGTCTCCATGAAGCTCTATGCCCACTACATGCCTTGGTTTGTAAAGCCTACAGCCGCTGGTGTATGGAACCACTGGACAATGAGTGCCAACGCCTTGAAGAGCGACAAGAGCAATCTGGCGAGTCATTACGAGCCGCTGACAGGTGCCTACGCCTCCGATGATGAGGCCATACTCGACTACCAGTGCCTGCTAATGAAATACGCCGGACTGGATGGTGTCATCATCGACTATATGGGCGAATCGGGCAAGAACGATTTCGGCACCATTGCCGCCAACACCAAGAAGATGGTCAGCGCCATCACCAAGGCCGGCATGGAGTTCGCCCTCTGCTACGACGAGCAGACAGCCCTTGCCACAGGTGTATTCCCTCAGGCCGACGATGCCAAGGACCAAGGCCGAACCGACATGCGGTTTATCAAGAGTAACTATATGAATAAGGATAGTTATGCCAAGCACAACAACAAGCCCGTGCTGCTGATGTTCGGTCCTGCCCGCATGACAGGTGCTGCCAACTGGGAGTATATCACCAATCCACTGGGCGATGCTGAAGTAGTGGTACTCAACGGTCACACCAGCAATTACGGCAACCCTGCAGGTGAGTTCCTGTGGGTCAATCCCACACCCGACTACAGTAAGTTTCAGGGGTGGGCCATCGGTGGTGCCATGCCCGGGTTCTGGGATGTCTATAAGCAGTTCGGCCAGGGCAACGGCTATACCACCTACGACAGGGAGAACGGTGCCCTGTTCAAACGTCAGTTAGAGGCAGCAAAGAGTGCAGGTCTCAACTGGTTGCAGGTGAGCACCTGGAACGACTATGGCGAGGGTACCACCATCGAACCAACCACACAATACAAATATCAATACCTCACCCTGCTTCAAACGTTCTCAGGCGTCGACTGTACGGAAGCCCATCTGGCGCTCATCCAGCGATGGTATCAAGTCCGCAAGTCGAAGCCGAACGATGCTCAGGTAGCCAAGGCCTACGCATTCTTGGCAGCCATGCAACCTGCGAAAGCTGAGGAGATCATCAAAACACTCGAATGATTATGAAGAAAACCATCTTATTACTCATCACCATCCTCTCGTTGTCAGCTGCGGCCAAATCGGTCGAAACAGTCAGTTCGCCTGATGGCAGGCTCACGCTTTCAGCAGGCGTAAGGCAGGGACAAGCCTTTTACCAACTGTCGCGTGGCAGCGAGCCGGTCATCAATACCTCTAACCTTGGTTTCCAACTAAGTCAAGGGCTGTTCAGCAACAACTTCCGTATCGTTGGTTTCCAACGAGACACGAAGGACGAGACATGGGAGCAGCCATGGGGCGAGGAGCGCTTTGTGCGCAACCACTACAACGAACTGCGTATGCGCCTGCAGGAGAAGAACGGACTGAAACGCCTGCTCAATGTGGTGTTCCGTGTGTTCGACGATGGCATCGGCTTCCGCTACGAGTTCCCCCAACAGTCTCATCTCAAACAGTTTGAGATTATGGACGAGCTCACTGAGTTCAACCTGCCTTGGGATGCACAAATGTGGTCGCAACCCACCAATGGCACCGTGTACTACGAGGCGCTGTACACCAAGGAGCCCGTCAGCCGCAAGGATACCGTCTCGACTCCAGTCACCATCGAGGCTAAGCCCGACCTCTACTTAGCCATCCACGAGGCCAACCTCACCGACTATGCCAGTCTGAACCTGACACCACGTGACACCAAGCTACTCACGGCACTCACCCCCTGGCAGTCGGGCGTCAAGGTCTATGCCCAAGCCCCCTTTGTGTCGCCTTGGCGCACCATTATCGTGGGGGCAAAGCCTGGCGACCTCATCGCCTCGCGCCTCATTCTAAACCTGAACGAGCCCTGTCGTATCGACACCTCGTGGCTCGAAACAGGCCGTTATATCGGCATCTGGTGGGGCATGCACATGAACGACTACACATGGGCGCAAGGCCCCAAGCACGGAGCCACCACGGAGATGACACGCCGTTATATCGACTTTGCAGCCCAGCATGGCTTCAAGGGTGTACTGGTAGAAGGCTGGAACGAAGGTTGGGATGGCGACTGGACGCGCATAGGCAACCACTTCAAGTTCACTAATCCCTATCCTGATTACGATCTGGAGGGCCTCTGTCGCTATGCTGCCTCGAAAGGCGTGCGCCTCATCGCCCACAACGAGACGGGTGGTTCGGCCACCAACTATGAGCAACAACTCGACGCAGCTTTCGCCCTCTACCAGCGCCTGGGTATCAATAGTGTGAAGACCGGTTATGTCAACATGATGCTCGATGGCAAAGAGACGCAGCACTCGCAGTACGGCATCCGTCACTACCGTAAAGTCATTGAGACGGCAGCCAAGTACCATCTCATGGTGGTGAACCACGAGGGCGCCATGCCCACCGGTCTGCGCCGCACCTATCCCAATCTGGTGGCCACCGAGGATATGCGCGGTCAGGAGTACAATGCCTGGAGCCAGGATGGTGGCAATCCGCCCTACCACGAAGTGCTGTTGCCCTTCACACGTGGCTTGGCAGGTCCGATGGACTACACACCTGGCATTTTCAACTTCACCAACAAGGCTGTGCCAGCCACCCACCCGCAATCCACGCTGGCCAAGCAGCTGTCGCTCTATGTGTTGCTATATACCCCGTGGCAGATGGCAGCCGACGAGATAGAGAACTACGAGCACCAGCCCGCCTTGAGCTTCATCGAGTCGTGTCCCACCAACTGGGCCGTATCGAAGGTCATCGATGCTCAGATAGGGCGTTATCTGGTGATGGCACGTAAGGACCGTGACAGTGAGCGCTGGTTTGTAGGCGGTGCCACCGATAACGAAGCACGCACCCTGACCATCCCTCTGGATTTCCTCGATGCCAACACCACCTATCGCGCTATCATCTATCAGGATGGTCCTGGTGCCGACTACCGCACCAATCCCTATCCCATGACCATTCTGCAACAGGACGTCAGCTCCATTACTTCGCTCCATATCAACTTAGCCCCCAGCGGCGGTTTTGCCATAACACTATCACCCCTTTAGTATGATACTATCCCCCCTTTAGTATGATACTATCATCCCTTTAGTATCATACTATCGCGGGGATAGTCTTAGGGTATAGGGGGAGTGATGGATGCTCGATTCGGGTGGAGGAATTAATTTGAAGTCTTTTTCGAAGTATCAACAGAGGGATCAAGGAGCAAATTATCGGTACTACGTTTTGTATTCCGGTACTCAAGTTCACCAGTTTGTTTATTGGCTTTAACCCCTGCATGGCGCAAAATGGCCGAAAGAGTATCAAAGCCTTTCTTGGAATCCGCAAAATTAACGAGCGTACTGACATAAATATGGCCGTGCTTAACGAAGACAGGCAAAGTGGCAGTACACTCGGTTTCTGAGCGTAGCAAGGCAGCTGTTTTGAGTTCCTCTGGTCGCAGGTTCCAGCTACGCCAATCTGTCTTGCAGGCATTCAACAGCACCTCACCCTCATCTACAAAGCTTCCCTTCATGGTGTACTCAGCCGCATCGGTCTGCTGGACCTCACAGAAATAGAAATCGCTATTCTGCAGTCCACTCAACCACGAGCGGTTTTCGGGCAGAAACGACGATCGTCTCAAACTGTCGAAGGCAAGCGTTAGTGTGCGGCCGTTCTGCGTCGACAGCAATGGCTGATAACTCTTTACCGTCTCGGGGGTGATTCCCCAAAGCCAGACATCAGCAGCTTGAGATATCTGCTTAACAACAGCGGCTGGCATGGGCTTACTGGCATCAATAATTACCAATGACTTAGCAGCCTTCTGGGCATAAACCACTCCTTGTGCATCGAGCAACTGCTTAAGCGAGCTATCGACACTGCCTACATAATAGACCGCACGGGGAGTTATCGGCATATCCGACTGAGGATGCATATAGGCCAGCGTATCCACATCGGCATAAGCCGACCAGGCACTCTGCGGGTGAGCATTGGCTGCCCGCAACGCAGCATAGAGCGGCCACGGCTTATAAAGCGGCAGATGTGGATCGTAGCCAGGATTGAGCGTAGTGCAATAAGGTCCGATTCGCTCTGGTTGCACGCCTGGCAGTCCTTCGACATAAGGACCGAAAAACACGCCATCGGTCATCGTTGGTGCCTTGGTGACATCACGCTTGCCAAGCGGCAACGGCTGTAGAGCATACCACACCATATTGAATACGGTACTATAGGCGGCTCCCATCACACGCATATTCTTTATCAGATGATAGCACTCATTGGCCAATCCCTCCATACGTCCTTCGGCACTTTCGTAAGCCCGCTGACCATTGCGTTTAGCCACTTGCTCAGGCGTACCATAATAGCACATGCCTGTTTCGCCGATGCCCCATGGTTTGCCAATCTGCTGCCAGTGATGCATGGCCAGGTCGTCGCCATAATGCCCCACGGTAACGGGCAACATGCCATCACCATCATCCTCGCCATCAGACGATATCCACGGGCGAGTGGGATCGGCTGTTCGAACGATATCGCGCCAAACGCCCCACTCCTCTTTCTGGCGGGGCAACAGGTCGGGGCGCTTAAAGACATAGAGTATGACAGGTTTGTTCTCATTAGAGATGCTCCAACCGAATACACTGGGATAGTTACGATCGCGCTCAACCAAACGGCGCAGATGCTGACGAGAGTGTGCGAAGAACAACTCAGAATCGAGTTTCGGACCGCCATCGCTGGCCCAGTTAGCCGTCTCGTCGAGCACACAGATACCCATTTCATCGGCCATCTCCATATACAGACGGGGATATACCTGCGCATGCAGACGGACGGCATTGCCATTCATACCCTTAATCGCCTGGTACCACGCCCAGGCGTAGCGACGCGTCAACTGTGGGATGCCCATGAAATGCCAAGAGTCGCTTTTCAAAGAATAAGGCCGGCCATTCAGGCATAACTGCATACCATCAAATGTCCACTCACGCCAACCAAACCGCAGATATTTTATATCAAGCAGTTGTTTTCCTTGTTTCATTGTGAGTAAAAGCGCATATAAATTGGGCTGTTCCGGTGTCCAGGACCGCAGCGTTCCATCATCCACAGGTATCTGAATTGTCTGAGTTGTTTGACTGTTGGCATCGACGACAGCCACTGACGCACATGTCAACGTTTCTTGTCCAAGACTCCAATTGGGAACAGGGGCATTATCCACATCAGTCCCAGTATGGTTCAGCCATTCACGCACCTGTCCGGACAGTTCTATCTTCGCACGCTTTGAGGTATGATTCTCCAGAGTTACCTCCAACTCCAACAGCCCTTTTGAGAGGAGCGGTTTGGCAAAGATATCTTTCACTAGCACCTTGGGGGTAGCCACCAGATATACATCCTGCCAGATGCCATTGATGACATTGCCCCACATCGAACCTGCAGGAATGATACGTCGTCCGACAGTCGATTCATCCTCAAACAACCACTGGCTACGTACCCCAACAAGGATCTCTGCCTGCTGCCCAGGCTCAACAATGTCAGTCACATCAAGCTCGAATGGCAAGAACAAATCAAAATTCCTTCCTACCTCCTTACCATTTACCAACACAACCGTTTCTCCAGCAACAGCCTCGAAATGTAGTGTAATCTGTTTAGACTGCCAGTTGGATGGCACCTCTACCACTTTACGCATCCATGCCATCTTTACCTGATTCCACGTTGATGGATAGGAAGGGTAATTACGATGGTCAGGTCCTTCCAAATCGCTATAGGCGAAATCATTGATGTTCCATGGAGAGGGTATCTTGATCCTTGTGGTCTCCCAGGCATTCTGCTGTGGCATGGGCAAAGCCGGTGCTTCGCCTTTACCATGTACGAACTCCGCTGGCAGGTCAACAGGTTGGAAATCCCAGTAGCCATTCAAACAGATGTCGTCCCTATAAGGTTTCTCATACCTGTTCACCCACCCTTCAGTAGGTGCAAAGGTGTGATGATAAACCAGTTTCTGTGTTTTTGCCGGCAGCGCAAATAGCAGCACTGCTGATAACAGTTTCAGATATTTCATTTCGAATGATGCCTATTACTTAATCCGTTTTGTTTCTCTTTTTCCTTGAACAACAGTTGCTATTGTACCATCGTCATGATAGAAGAGGCGATCGGCACAAATACTGCGCAGATTACCCTGATGGGACAGTGTGCAACAATGATAGAACGCATACCATTGCCCTTTGAACTCTACCACAGAGCCATGAGAAGTATCACAGTCTGTGGGTTCCAAATACACCCCTTTATACTCCCATGGCCCAAGGGGTGAGTGACTCATGCAATAACGTAAACGGTTTCTCTGTACACCATTCTCCACATAGTTATCAGCATAAGTAAGGTAATACCAGCCATTGTATTTATGTACATAAGGTGCTTCATGAAAATCGACTATCCCCTTCATTGGACTCATCTCCCCATCCAGTTCCACCATATTATCCTTCAACTTTCCCCCATAGCAATCCGGTCCCGTTCCACCGCCGTTATAGATATAGGCCTGGCCGTTGTCATCAACGAACACACAAGGATCAATGGCAGAAGGCGCCCCCTTGATATAGCCCACGACCTTAAACCCGCTGGCAGGTTTGTCACTAACAGCCACGCCAATCTTCCAGCTATGAAAGGTCTCGGTTTCGCTGGGGTGTGGAAAATAGAAATAGTATTTCCCATTCTTATAGGCACAGTCGGGTGCCCACATCCATCCTCCCTCCTTACGTCCCCAAGGCACCTGGCTTTGACGCAATATCTCACCATGGTCAATCCAATGTACCATATCATCTGTTGAGAACACATGATAAGCATCCATCAGATCACATCCGCGCGCAGGGTAGATATCATGTGAGGCATAAACATATAAGCGGCCATCAGCCCAGACATGAGCTGACGGGTCAGCCGTATAGATATGCGTGATGAAGGGATTAGCAGCCATCTGACGGCATGCCACTTGTTTTCCCGACATATCAACAGTTGTGCGCCTGCCATCATATGTAACCATCTGACTACCGGTCATGGCACGCCCATCGGCTAAAGGCTGTTCCGGAGTTACCACCACAACACGGAAGGTGCGCTGCTGTATCATACCCGGATACGCCCCGTTACGTTCACCTATCGTGAGCTGTTGTGCCTGGTCGTCCCAATGGAAACGGATCTCGGAAGACTGACTCTGCTCATAGCCATAGCCGTCGAAGGCATCTTCATAGAGTGTAAAATCACCATCAGCCCCGGGATAGACTCTGATCTCCATATCATCCCACTTCTTCTCGGTGGCATACTGCACATCTGGTCCCCACGGCATGATGGAGCCAGCTTTGACATAAAGCGGGATGACGTGATAAGGCGCCTGTTTATACAGCCATTGTCCACCTTTCAATGTCTCACCTGTCCAAAAGTCCACCCAATCATTTCCTGAGGGGAGATAGACCTGACGGCCATCTGCCTTATCAGATAGCATGGGTGCAACGAGGAAGTTCTGTCCGAACAGGTATTCGTCAATGATCTCTGCAGCCTGGCTATCATGCGGGAAGTAAAGAGGCAAGGCACCCATTAACAACTCGCCTTTCGTGTTTAGCTGATGCACCTGGGAATAAAGCCAAGGCAGAAGGCGATAACGCAACCGGATGTATCGTAGGATATTATCATAGGTACCCTCGGCATCGCCTTCGGTACCATAGTTCCAGATCTCACGTGGTGTGTTCGTGCCATGAAAACGTAGCATAGGCGTAAAGGTGGAGAACTGCGTCCAACGGGCAAAAAGCCGGCGATAAGCAGGATTCCGACAGCCGCCCTCGTAATCGCGCACCCAGAAGCCACCTGTATCGCTGTTCCACAAGGGCAGACCGCTGATAGATGCACTCAAAGCCGCAGGAATCTGACGGGCCAACGTCTGCCAGTTGGCATCGATATCGCCACTCCACACAAATGCACCCGTACGCTGCATGCCTAAGAAACCGGAGCGGGTGAGGATGCTGACACGCTTATCGGCCAGCAAAGGCTCCTGACGATGACGGTTATAGACACCCAGAACGGTGGCCAAGGGAAAAGCATTACGTAGCGAGCGCCATGTGCGACCAGCACCTGTCACAAAGTCGAGATCGGCCTCGGTACCAGAATAATCGGGTTCGGTTGAATCGAGCCAGAGGGCATCGACCCCATGACGCAGCAATCCCTCGAACATGTGATGCCAGTAATAGTTACGCGCATCGCTGTCGAAGGCATCGTATACACGCGACTCGACATCGTTGGGGAACGATTTGCCAGGCAAAAGCTTACCCAACGACTGCAGATGCTGGTATTGCTCGGTGGCTGGTCCATAATCAGGCCAGACAGATACTAATAGCTTGGCATGGAGCGCATGCACAGAGTCAATCATCTGCCGATAGTCGGCAAAGGCCGGATTCAGGAAACGCTGAGCATTCCAATGCATATTATCGCCCCAGTACTGCCAATCTTGCACCATGCAATCGACAGGTACACGCAGACTACGCAGACGTTTTAATGCTCCCAGCAGTTCCTGACTGCTGGTATAACGCTCCCTGCTTTGCCACACACCTAAGTTCCAAAGTGCAGGCATGGGAATATGACTGGTCAGGCCGAAAACGGCACGCTGAGCCGAAACAGCATCGCTGCCCACAAGCACATAATAATCGATAGCACGGCCTGTAGATGTAAAAGAAGTGCCCTTGGCATCATCGTCGAAATCAGTGGGCGAATAGTTGTCCCAATAGAGTGCATAGCCCTTTGAAGACAGGAACATGGGGATACATATCTTCATATTCTCGTTGACCAGACGAATATGCTGACCACGCTGGTTCAGACGACCATTCTGTAGCTGGCCCAATCCGTAAATACGTTCATTGGGCGCAAGGGTAAAAGACTGACGGACAGTGTACGCATCGAACGGTCCATCCTGACAAGGCGTGAACTGCATAGCCTGTTCGCTGATGAGCAGCTGGCCATCAGGACGGCGCACACTGACCATGCCAGTGCGTTGGTGATAATCGACCACCACCCGACTGGTTGAAAGAATCAGATGCTGCTTGCGCTGTTCTTGTCTGAGCGTAGCAAGAGTTGTGGTCTGTGCTCCGACGACAAGCTTATCCGACTGATAGTTTACATCGTACGATTTAGTGACATGCAACACGCTGTCGTTCAGAAACGACACCTTAATATAAAGTCCCTGATGGAACACTGCTATTCCGTCTCGTTCGCTCTTGATTTTTGCAGATGAGAATCCTACGCACAAGAGTAGAACGAATACCATTATAATATATCTTCTCATGCTGATTAATTGATTTTTGCTGATGGAGGTACAGCATCTTCAGCAGCCCCCCACTGTTTGTTAGGATGCGCACCCATCTGCAGTTCGAGCACCCCACCCTGCATCAGCTGCTGGTGACTGAGCCAGGGCTGATTCCAAGGTTGGCCATTAAACGTGGCACTCTGGATATACTTATTCTGAGCCGAAGCCCCATGGGCGCGCACCTCGAAAGTACGACCATTTGACAACGTAAGCACAGCCGAGGGGAAGAGCGGCGAACCGATGTTGTAGACAGGCAGACCTGGAGTGACGGGATAGAGACCTACAGACGAGAACACCACAAAAGCCGACATGCCCGATCCGTCCTCGTCGCCAGGAACACCCATCAGGTCATTACGAAACCAGGTACGGAGACACTGGCGAATACGTTTCTGAGTCATCCAAGGCTGACCGGCATAATTATACAGATAGGGTATATGGAACGAAGGTTCGTTGGCCATCGAGAACTGACCAATATTGCCTGTATGATCGGGCATCATGGCATAGAACTCGCATTTACTTTTGCCTAACGGCTCGGCGAAAGTCTGGTTCAGATTGGCGACAAACTGTTGGCGCCCACCCATCAACAGAATCAGATCAGCAATATTATGAGGCACATCCCAACGATATATCCAACCATTGTTCTCATCATAATACTGACGGGCTCCAATACCGCCATCGTATCGATAGTCAAGAGGGGTAATGAATTCACCCTCCTTGTTCTTCGGATGAAAGAAACCTGTTTCTGCATTAAACAGATGACGATAGTTCAGACTCTGACGAGCATACTTTTCAGACAATTGCAACCACTGCTGGCGCTCCTTCTTCTTGGCTGTTGCACTTATATGCTTCGCAATCTCTGAGAGTGCGAACGCATCATAACTGGTACCTAAGGTGACAGCCACTGGCTGACGTTTCTCCCAACCATTCACATTGGGGTCGTTCTCCTTCTCGCCTGGATTCAGAGCGGGGATATAGCCATGAGCCTGATAGAACTGATCAATCCAGCCCGCTTTTGCCCCCGACCATGGCGCCAAGGTTTTTTCCTCCATGGCCTTCTGGGAATAACGGAAAGCCTTCTGCGCATCGACTCTTAAGCCTTTGGCCAAAGCATCGGCCAGTGCGGGAACACCATGATTAGAATTCATGCGACGTGAGTCGCCATTCAACTCCGGGAACGTAGGCAACCATCCGTTGCCCATCTGTTCGGCCATCAGAAGATAGGAATTCAGGATGTTTTCTTCGACAGACTGATCCATTAGCGTACGCAAAGGATGGGCAGCCCGATAAGTATCCCATATCCAATCGTCATTATAGAACGGCGTGCCACCATCGTCATGCACCTGTCCATCGAAGGGACTCCAATAACGCCCATCCTCGCTCATACATACAGGACGTTCGAAGGTGCGATAATAAGCGGTATAGAAGACTGTCAGATCATTATCAGAAGTCCCTTTCACCTGTATACGTCCAAGGGCATCGTTCCATGACTGACGACCTGCAGTGGCCAAACTATCGATATCGAAGCCAGACTGTTCGCGATACAGGTTGGCCTTGGCCTGTGCTTCGCTGATAAAAGAGATGCCGTAACGCAGATGTACTTTCTGAGTTAACAGAGGATAACGGAACCCCACACCACTGGTACTACCTTCTGAAGAGAGTGTGACGGTCTGCGTGGGCTGCTCAAGTGACTCCATATAAATATAGACCTTGGTATCGTTGCTAACTGAACCATCTACGCGCTGCCAGCCATGTATGACACGACCAGAAGCCGTGAGCTGACCATCGTCGGTAGCAAGAACCACACTGGGTGCAATGCCATCATCATAGCTCACCTCGTAGATAGCCGACTGATGACTAACGGCAAAGCGAGCAGACATCTGGTCGTCGAGTTCAATGGCGAATTCATAAGGACGAATTATCTCATTATCGTAAGTATATTGTTTCTTTAGCGCCAACTGGCTACCTGTCTGTGGCAGCAGACTGAAGGCTGAACGTTCACGATGGTTGGTCACAATGATAGGCAAGCCAGATACATATTCCGAGGTATAGTCGGCACGCAGAGGATAGACCCTCAACATACTATTGGGCAATTGTACCGTGGGGAACGTAGGTACCAACAGATGGCTGATATTACCGATGTAGGGGTTTACATAGTCGACAGGCTCCTTGACTTGGCGTTTCAGTCGCTGGGCAGCCTGTCCTGCCAGTCGTAGGTAATGATCGTTGCCGATACCATCCTCCAAAGGTACGAACATAGAGCCAGGCTGTCCTACAGGTACACGCCGAGCTATCTTATAGATGGCCGTACCCTCATCTATCTCGTCGAACATTGCGATGTAAATCATCTCTGCACCACTATTGATGGCATGATCGAGTTGCATCTGAAAGAAACGTCCACGGTTACGAGGTATCTCAACGGCCGGCTTATGGGGATAGTGCATGTTATGCCACGAGAAGCCTGGATAACAAAGCGGGGCATAATCTACACCATGCGCCTTAGCCCAGGCGATATCATCGATGATATGCTGACGATATCTGGTATCAAAGACGCGTTCATCGTAGCGACCAACAAACCACGGCATCACGATATCGCACTGCTGAATCAACTCGTGCAGACGGGCATCGCCCTCGGTATCCTCATAAAGGCGTCTCCAATGGGTGGGTACACCCAGCATGACACTGAAGCCCTGAGCCTTCAGACCACTGATGATGGTTTGAGCCTCATCCAAGCCGTAGCGGCGATGGTCGTTGAAGCCCACGCCCCAAACGGCCACCAATGGGCGACCATTGTGATAGAGATAAGAGGGGTTTTTCTGGTGTTCCTTCAACGCATGGATTGCAGACAGTTCCTTGATATCATTCAACAGCAACTGTTCTTCACCAGGATTCATACCACTCAGATCATACATCACGCAAATGGCACGTTCGTACTTATTGGCAGCCGCCATGGCCGAGGTCAACACGCGATTGAAATGCTGTTTACCACTGGAGGTACGAATCTCGGCCACAAAGCGTTGCATAAATACACCATCGAGCCCATACGTCTGCATCCAATGGAAATGCGTATCAACCGACGAGGCATCGTAAGGCGAATAGACCTGGGCCACACTGCCATCATCGAACTTAAACGGGGTGGGATATGTTTTTTCATACTCTGACACATCGGGCCAGAAATCGACATTCGTTGAACCTGGCTGAAAACCATTGCGTCCTTGATAGTGATGCCAGCCACGGTTAGCGCCGTCACCAGGGGTGTTCTGCCACCCCTGGTATCCGGCCATGACTAAACCACGATAAGAGTTGTACATCTTACCGCCCGTGTACGCTGCTGCTCCCGCAGGAGAGACACAGAATAACATCAGAAAAACTACAAAACTAACTAACATATAACTATCTCTAACTTATACATTCATCAATGTTGTTTAACAAGTTTAATGGTTCCATTATCATTATACGACAAGCGGTCGACACAGATGGAACGGAGGTTACCATGGTTTGACAGTGCCTGATTATGATAGAACAAGAACCACTCGCCCTTATATTCGACGATGGAACCATGGGTAGTATCGCACCCTGTAGGCAATAGCAGGATGCCCTTATAATCCCATGGACCAAGCGGCGATTTGCTCATGGCATAGTGCATGCGGTTGGCACCACGACCATTCTCTGTATGGTTGTCGGCATACGACAGGTAATACCAATCGCCACGCTTATGCACCCATGTGGCCTCGTGGAAATCCTGCAACCCCTTCATTTCCTGGAGAGGCTCGGCCAACTCTACCATATTGTCCTTCATCTTTGCGCCCAGGCAACGGCCGCCACCACCATAGTAGAAATAGGGTGTACCATCGGTATCGACAAACACACAAGGGTCGATCATGGCGAAATGGTCGGTAATCTCCTTGATATAACCTACTGGCTGGAAGCCTGAATCTGGTTTGTCGCTCACAGCGATGCCTACTTGCCATGTATCATTCCAATCACTACCACTGGGATGCGGGAAGTAGAAATAGTATTTACCATTCTTATAGGCGCAATCAGGTGCCCACATAAAGCCACCCTCCGGACGCCCCCACTCCACCTGCGATGAGTTGAGAATTTCGCCATGGTCCTTCCAGTTGACCATATCATCAGTGGAGAACACATGGTACTGGTCCATGAGATCGCAACCACGGGGTGGGTCAACATCGTGTGAAGGATAGACGTACAGTCGGCCGTCCTTCCATACATGAGCAGAGGGGTCGGCTGTATAGATATGAGTCACGAATGGATTGGCAGGCAATTCGCCAATCTTTGTTTCTTTTGATTCACGCGAAGAACTGCAAGCAAGCAGACTGATACTCATACTTGCTGCCATCAGAATTGTTGTTGTCTTGAATAACTTCATAACTGTTGTATTATCGTAAAGGAATATCTTTTGTCATCTTGGTCTGACCGTTCAGCATCTTACGACCTTCGCCTGTCAACCAGAGATAGTGATCAGTAGGCTTATCATCATCGATACCTTGGAACCTGATATCCAACGAACTGGCCAGCTCGCTCCACTGGATAGAAGAGCCTGTGCGCTGAGTGGACGACATAGAATAGCTACCGCCGGTGGTATAGTTGACATAATAGTCCTGACTGGCTACATTGCTAGGCACCTTGCTCACATTCAGCTGCTTGAAGATGGCTGTGCCCTCGTCCATCTCATCGAACATACCAACATAGATAGCCTGCGCACCATTTTTGATGTCGTAATAAAACTGGTTCCAGTAGAACTGCCCCCCAAAACGGAAACCGGTATTGGTATGATCCGGATTAGCCTTGCCATTGTTGGGATGCATATTGCGATCGCTGCCACCTGGGAAGATATGCTCAGCATAAACCACACGATGAGAGGCTGTGGAATAGGTCTTGGCAGTGGCAATATCCTGTTTAATACGCGTCTGCCAATCAGCATTGGTAAAATTATCGTGCCCATAACGCCCCACATACCAAGGAATAAAAGCATCGCACTCTTTGATGAGTTTGATGAGTTCGGTATGTTCAGAGCCACTAACACAATCGTTGCCACCCTGTCGCCAGTAGCCAGGACATCCCAGCATGATACTCCAACCCTGAGCCTTAAGCTGTTCAACGTAGGTTCTCAAGAACGATGGTTTGGGATGGTTGTTATCATTGAAGCCAGCGCCCCAAAGAGCCAGCATGGGCTTACCATTCTCATACAGATAGTATTTCTGTTTGGAACGATCAGACAGACTATATTCATTCATTAGTTTTTGTGCATCGTCAACCATGATTCGCATATTGGCATCGGTAGTGATTCCACTCATATCGTACATCACGGCGATGGCTCTCTGGTACTCGTTAGAGGCAGTCATAGCATGACTGAGAACAACATCGAAATGATCCTTATGACGAGCATCCATAATCTCACCTACAAAACGCTGCATGAAGGCACCATCAATGTTATACTGTTTCATCCACTTGAAATGGGTCATCACCGTCTGTTGGTCGTACGAACTGAACACTGTAGCATGACTGCCATCAGGCAGTATAAAAGGAGAACTGTAGCCCGTCTCATCGCCATCACCAACCACATACTTATGCTCGTATTCCGACATATCTGGCCAGAAATCGATGCTGTTACGCAGTACGCCTGGACGGAACTGCTCACTCTCGCGATAATGATACCACCCTTCGTTGGCTGCCACGGTGGTGAGAGGCGAGCCATCGCCCGGTGTACCAAACCACCCCTGATAACCACACATCACCAAACCCATGTAGGTATCAAACGGCTCACCGTCCTGATGGATCTTGAAATCATCGCCCAGACTGTTATATTCAGACATTGCATCCGGTGTATCGGAATTCACAGGTTTTTCCGGTTGTACTGCAGGCGGAATATAATCATCGTTACCACCGCCACCGCAAGCCATGATGGTGAGGCCAGTAAAGGCCCCAACCATCATTGCAACAACTAACTTTCTTTTACTTAACATCATTTACTGTGGGATTTCAATCGATTTGACTTCAGAGTAATTCCAGTGGTTATACTGGTCGTTCATGTTGACCCCCATACGAACCCAGTACTTGTATCCACGCTTAACAGGTAGGCGGAAAGTATAAGTCAAGTTGCCCTCGCCAGTATCCATGTTGCCAATGGTACTCCAACCTTTTCTCACGTTTACTCGCCATTGATCACTATAGTAGTAACTCATGCACATGGAAGCGCCACAGGTCTCGACATTGCTCACGAAAGGACGTATTTCGCGTACTTGTGGCATATCTATACCATTATAGCCCTTAGGATAGGGAGCAAACAAGCGTCCGCTTACCACCAGCGTATCGTAAGTGGCCTCAGGATACAACTCAAGCTCTGCAGAGAAATCCTTCACCTTGATATAAGGCGTTACCACAAAGTCCTGAGTGGCATTATTCGTATTACCAATCTGTACCCCACGGATAGTATCAATAGGGAACCAAGGACCATCGACAGGACACATATCGTAAGTACCTGCAAAGAGTTTATTGTTGACATACGTACCATCAGACTTGATATGAAGGCCCTGTTCAGCTGGATTGGTACTGAAACTCTTTTCCCAGATTTTGATATGATTATCGCCCACACAGCCCTCATAGGGCTGTCCTGTTGTAGAGTCGATAATACTACCTCTGACAGAAGCTGCCGGCTCATCGAAGTTATCAATCTCCATACACGACACCAAGCCCAGCAGAGTCATACCACATATCAGATTAAAATATCCTTTTTTCATATTCTTCTATCTTTTTTATTTAGAATCCATCATTTCGGATCAGCAAATCATTCTTATTAATCTCATCGTCACCAATCTGCTTATAGTACTGCGAGGAGTAGAACGTGCGACGATAAGAGTTGAACGAAGGCTCATCGGGCAGGAAAATATACTTATCCTCATCCAACACATAATAGCAAGACAGACAGTGAGCAATCGTGCTTTGGAACAGATCGTGGTATACTCTCCAACGACGCAGATCCCAGTAGTGTTGATTCTCGAAGCACAGCTCGCGAACGCGCTCATCACGAATATACTGAAGATTCTCATCAACGTTATAGGAATAAGGATACTGCTCGGCATTCATCTCATTGACGTTTTGAGCATCAGCCTTATAGACATAAGGACGAGCGCCAGCACGAGCATGCAACTCGTTAATATGGGCAACAGCCTCCTGTTTCAGACTTTCATCGCCACGCAGCTGTCCAAGTTCATAGGCAGCCTCAGCCCAGTTACATAGCACTTCGCCATAACGGAACACTTTCCAGTTGGTAGAACTCTGATGCAGTTCCTTACCTCGACCGGTGGTGGTGCCTACATATTTACGCACACCAATACCCATGTAGTTCCACCCCTCATCGCCATGATTGGTAACCATACCATAACGACCATTTACACGGATGCCATTCAGCATATCGTTATCGCCACCAATAACACGGTTCTCGTTGGTGAAGTCGTTACTGCCGCCATAAGGACATCCATCAGCCTGCGTATGACTACCATAGGTCTTGAAAATACCTGCACGGAAATCCATCTTCTCGCCAGACACAGGTTCTGTCATACCTGAGAAGAAGAAGGTGGCACGAGCACGCCCTTCCATCTCATCAGTATCCCACAACTCAGAAGGGTCATTAAAGCGAATGGGCTTGCCATCTTCGTCGGCAATAGCCGGCATCTGAAACAGCTTTGCCGATTCCCAGCACCCCTGCAATGCGCAGCCTACACTCGATGACAAGCCTGTGCCCAAAGGCAATACCATAGCATCCCAACCATGGAACAAGCCTGTATTACGATTACCACCAGCCTCGAGTGTCGTTACATTGCCAAATCGTTTCATAAAGATATCCTCCTCAGTATCATTGACCATGGTTTCAACAAAAGCAGTCTCGCCATCACCAGCCAGATGGAGTTTAAAGCCTGCATCATGTAGGAACTTACAAGCATCATATGCATACTGATAGAACTCCTCGGCATGCTCTTGAGGGATAATCATCAAGCCCGCATTGACTGCAGGACCAGTGGTTCCTACCGTCCAACCGTAGTTGGCACTTGAAGCCGCATAGAGCATGACACGCGACATCAGAGCTGCTGCAGCATATGCTGTTCCACGGGTGGTTCGTTTCTTATCCGTACTGCCATGATTCATAGCATACTTCAAGTCGTTATAGATAAACTTGTAGGTATCATACTCTGTGCTACGAGCGACCTTCAATGTGTCAGGAGCAGCTTTGGGATCCTGTGGTGTATCAATCAAGGGTACACCACCAAAACGCTTAACCAAACCGAAATAGTAGAAGGCGCGAATAAAGTAACCTTCAGACATCAGCGCCTCATAATCGGACTCAGTATAGTTCTCTTTGTATTTAGGGAACTCTGTCAGGAAAGTGTTGATATAACGGATTTCTCCATAGGGCCAGTAATAGCCGGCATCCATGTTTTCTCCACGACCATTGCCTTCCAGACAGACTGATGAAGGACTGTTTTTCTGACCTTCCCAAGCATTACCTTCTTTCTTATACCCTTCGCCTTGATAGTAATTGAAATCCTCTATCGGTAATGTATTATAAACACGTGCGAAATATTGCTGCACTCCCACCTCCGATTTAAAGAGCAGGTTCTCGGCCAAGATACCTTTAGGTTCCAAGTCCAAGTCGTTACAGGCGATCGTTAACGTGCTTATGAATGCTGTAAATATTAAATACTTAATCGTCTTCATATTCTTTTCTTTCTTTAATTAGAACTTAAGCGTAGCACCAACATTAAACGAGCGGTTCACAGGATAATTATAGAAAAGTATACTGCTCTCAGTACCATTATTAGCTCCACCCTGATGGCCAGGACGCTCTGGGTCCATATTCTTAATACCAGTTATTGTCAACAGGTTGTAGGCATTGACATAGACACGCAGGTCTTTCACACCAACTCTTCCTAACCATTTCTTTGGCAAAGAATAGCCCAGTTCCAAGGTCTTCAATCGAATGTAAGACGTATTCTGAATACCTGTTGTACCAATATTAAAGCTATGACCTGTTGCTGGATAATAGCCCGACACCCATTCTGTATGAGGATTCCAGGGGTCGTCAGTCAGTTTCTTGGTATGCCAGCGATCAAGATAGATATCAAGAGCAGCACCGCCATTGAACGGACAAACCTCAGTAAACACCTCATCGTACAGATTATAGATACCTGCCGAACCCTGCCAGTTCATAGAAAGGTCGATACCACGCCAGTCGGCTGACAAAGAGATGCCGTAGTTGAATACTGGCAGATTGAAGGTGGCAACAGGATGATTATCATTTCCATCAACGACACCATCGCCATTCCAGTCTTTATACCAATAATCGCCAGGAAGTGTGCCTGTGCCATAGTTGGTACCAATAGTTGAATGGTGCTGGATTTCCTCATAGTTACTGAAACGACCACCTTCTTCGATACTGAACCAAATATCCATGTTACGACCACTACGGTTTACATCGTACCAGTTACTCATTGAGTTACTACCCTGATTGTTGTTACGTTTATCCCAACGGTTCTTGGCTGCGGAGATCTGGCCCATGACCTGATAGCCCAACTCGCCAATGCGATTTCGATGATAGAGACTGATTTCCCAACCGAAAGTCATATCACTATTCATATTTTCCAACGGCAGATCAGCACCTACAGTACCGGGGATAGTACGGTTTGAGCGATCGAGAAGTCCGCTACGCTGACGCTTGAACACTTCGAACGTACCACCAAGGAGTCCGTTCCATAGTTCGAAATCAATACCTGCATTGTAAAGCTTTGACTTATACCATGTCAGATCAGGATTAGGGATAGCAGTAGGCGTGACACCTGTTGTCAGAGTTCCCTCAGTATAATACCAACCATAATCGTTATTCAGGTTGTATCCAACAACAGTTGGAGGATAAGTACCGGCAGCACCATCATCTCCCATCTCACCATACGACAAGCGGAATTTTAAGTTAGACAGGAATGGTATCAGCTTTTTAACGAAGCCTTCCTCACTGGCGCGCCAACCTACAAGCACAGAGGGGAAGAACCCCCAGCGTGCGCCATCAGCCCAGCGAGAAGAGGCATCCTCACGGAATGCCAACTCTGCCAGATACTTTCCCTGATAATCGTAATTCAGACGGCCCACCCAAGCCTTACGGGTGATATCGCCAATACCAGAGCTTGAGCCTGCCATACCATCTGTATCACCAGCAAAGAGGTACTCGGTCGATAATAGCATGTTACGCTGTGCAGAGAAATTGTCCCATGTGTTATACTGCTCTTCATAAAGTAGCAAGGCGCTGATCTTGTGATCACCAAAGGTACGATCGTAATTCAGCGACAGCTGGAGATCAGTAGCATGACTGGGATCAGTCCAACGGCGCACATACGACTTACCTGAATTCTGAGGCAGAGAAACCAAGTTTCCTGGCTCATCTATGCCCTTGGCTGAATCGTTAAGACGATAAAGGTTATATTCCTTCTGGTAGTTATGGTTATCAGTGGTATAATAATCATAGCTATAGAATGCCTTGGCACTCAGACCTTTTACATACTTGAAGTCGTACTGTAACGTCAAGCCACCATTAAAATTATAACGACGCTCACGTCGGAAACCTGAGTAATCTGAATCAATTTCCGTAACAGGATTAGACTCTTCTGTAAAGTCAGGGTCCTTAGAAGGATAATCCGTGTTGCCGTTCAAATATGGTGAAGCAGTAGGACGATAGGTCCATGCTTTTTTATAAACGCTCCAAATATCCGTATAAGGCTGATTCTTCTCGTCCTTATAGCCACTGAGTGAAACTGTGGCTTTAAGACGATCAGTAATTCTTGCATCGACATTCGAACGGAAGTTCCAACGGTTATAATTCATCGAGTGACTCTTATAACTACCCATCTGCTTCATATAGCCGACATTGAAGAAATAGTCGATTTTCTGCGAGCTACCATTCAATGACACATTGTACTGTTCCTGAGGTGAAGTATTATCAAACATTTCCTTAGTCCAGTTAGTACCGGTGATACCATGCGAGGTATAGTAGAACATGTCCTTATACGATTTCAGACCGTTACCTAAGCGTTGAGGATAGGTATTATTACTGAGGGAATTGTTAACCTTCTCATTGTACAGCATGATATGTTCTGCAGCAGAGGCCGTTTCTGGAAGGTAGAGGAACGACTGCCAACCGTAGTTTGCTGAGAACGTAATATCAAACTTACCATTCTTTGCACCTGTTCCGTGCTTTGTAGTAACCAAAATCACGCCATTTGCAGCACGTACGCCATAGATAGCAGCCGATGCATCCTTCAGGACAGATACATTCTCAATCTCATTAGCATCCATACGTGAGAAATAGGACTGGTCGCGAGGAATGCCATCGACCACAATCAATGGCGTTCCCATACCGCGAATATCAATCTTACTATTAAATTCACCAGGCTGCGCACTGGATTGGGTGATTCGGATACCAGGTATCTTACCAGCGAGCATGTTAACAGTATTCTCGTTCTTGGTGACAGTCATTTCCTTGTTGTTAATGGAAGCGACGGCACCAGTAAGAGTAGCCTTTTTCTGTGTACCATAACCAACTACCACCACATCGTCGAGCAAGTGGCTATCTTCTTGTAACATCACGCTCAAGCTATTCTTTGAAGCGGTAACCTGCGCATCATGATAACCTACAAAAGAGATTTTAAGCTTTTCTTTGGGAGAAGCCAAAATACTGAATTGGCCATTCATGTCAGTGACGGTCGCCCTATTCGAACCATTCACACGTATGGTCGCGCCAATGACAGGTTCACCGTTAGCATCAGTCACAAGGCCCTTCACCTCACGTTGCTGTGCAAAACCTGACAATGCAGCAAGCATACACAATATGACAATAATATATCTTCTCATAAGCAATGGGAGATTAATGATTAACGCGAAGCTGGATCGACAACACCTTCAGCAGCACCACGACGATTAATGAAGAGGAATGCGATACCACCATCACCATCACCGATATAACGCTGACCATAAGCATATTCGAAGGCTGCACGGGCATGGATGCGGAGACCCCATCCAGGATATTGAGCGCCAGTGGTCATCACGCCAGCATCGTTGATATCAATACCAATCAGATCATGCCAGTCGCTATATGGAATCCAGTCCCAGCCACCAATAATCTCACCATTACAGTTACCACCAAACAGCTCTATCAGACCTGCTTCATCCTCTGGTTTTCCTGCGATATTCCGACGGTTAGAAGAAGTGACAGCAGTACCACCAAGATACCAGTAGACGCCCTTAGAATGCTTAGCATACTTCTGTCCCAAATCACCTAATGCCAAACGGGTTCCATCGTGGAAGATGATGTCGCCCTGCTCCTTCAGTTGAACAGAATAATTACCCCATTGTTCGTGCAGGAATGTCTGTGCACCGCCATGCTGCATGGGGACCTGACTATCGTCGCCATCGAATACGGCAGAGAAAGCCTTCTGGATATCCCAACTATTCACGCCTGGAGCCCAATAGCCAGAGCCGTCCTCCGGACAAATTTCCATATGCTCAGAAAGATTGTTGAAACCACCTTTGAAACTGATTTCCTTCAATGGATCATTGAAAATCCAATTAACCTTCATCTTGACCACGCCATCTACCAGAACATTTACCATAAAACCTTCTGGGAAGTCACAACCAGGACGACCAGCCAACGACCATGTGCCATTGGCTGCAAGACTACTCTTCAGAACATCATAGGCCTTACGTGCATTATCATTCATCTGCTTAGAGGCACTTGCAACCTCGAACGTTACACCTTCAGGCAATCCTGTAAAGAACTCCGCCATATTGAAATCATCCACCAGATCGGCAGGAATAGTAGCAGTCCAATACCAGGTATCCGTACCTGCGGTACTCTGTGTTACCTCGCTCTTCTGCGCATCAGAAACAGATGTGGCAAAGCCATAATCCTCAAGAGCCTCGGCTACAAAACTATTACTATTAACCTGAATACGGAAATAATTAGAGATGTAGGTCTTACCATTCTGTGTGATCACAATATTCACAGCATAAGACTTACCTTCCTCGGCAGCTGTTGCCTGAACAGGAATGGTTATCATGTCGCCACTAATACTGGCACCATCGATAACCTTGAACAAGTCGTTGCTACCACGTGTCTTCAGCTCATGTGCTTCCTGTATATCAATATAGGCACCATCAAGTGTAGCAAGCTTAGGACTCATCTGGAACATAATATAGATAGGCTGACCATCATACATTTCCATTCCATCCACATATTGTGGACTATAGATTAACTGGCAAGCCGCTGCAGCTTTAGGAATGACGTACTGAGTACCATTTACAGTAATAATAAAATTGTTCTCGTTTTCAATTACAGTTACCTCAGAACCACTCTTTGCCGGTGGTGTCGTAATCACCTTACCATCGCTCATAGTCAATGTCCAAGAACCATCAGCTGCCTGAGAAGCACTTACGACCGTAGCACCTACAGCCTCATTAAAGTAACCCTCGATAGCTGTAATGCGTGTTTCGAGGTCATCATTGTCTTTACTACAGGATGAGAAACTTGTTCCTGTTAGCACCATTGCTCCAACGAGGAGCGCATTCAAAAACTTTTTTTTCATAATCGATTGCTTTGATTTAGTTAATGGATAAAAGTCGATTTCGCTGGCAAAGGTAGTTATTATGACCAAATGGTGTTCTTTTTAATGGTCGTTATAAATACACCACCCGCATCTGCCGAATACGTCAGAAGTACGTCAAAATACACAAGCTACTGATTATCAAGCAAATGAGTTAATATAATCGATTAGATTCATATCGCGTTCAAGATTGAATTTTTTACGGATTCTATATCGCATTGTCTCAACTCCACGTACAGAAATGTTGAGTAACGGGGCTATTTCCTTCGTAGAAAGATTCATTTTCAGATAAGCACACATCAATCGTTCGCTTCCAGACAGGTCAGGGTGCTTTTGAGAGAGTCGTTGCATAAAGTTATTGTTAACCAAATCAAACTGTTCTTCAAATCGCTTCAGCAACTCATCCCCTTCCATACTCGCTTCAATACTGTTATTGATCATCAACAACTCACGCTTACTTTCTGCCGTATTCGTCTTTGAGAGTTTCACAGCCACAGAACGAATACTCTCTTTTAAGGCAAAGAGTGTCTCATTCTTTCTGGCAACACTAATAATAAGATTAGCTATTTCCTGGTTTTTATGTTTCAATTCAAGATCTATCTTGTCTTTCTCCAACTGATCAATTTCAATCTTCATTTCCTTGGTTTTCTGTTCAACCGCCAAATTTTGCTTTTGCCATACGTAACGACGAGCGTATTGATATATAAATAATCCACCACAACAAAGCAGGAAGATATAGATGAGATTGGCTATCCATGTACGATACCAAGGAGATAAAATAGTAAAAGTAATACTATCAGGATCTGTAAAATGATTACCACTACATGCTCGGACCTCAAAAGTGTAGGTTCCTTCAAGAAGATTACTATATTCTTTTGACGTCGAAGTTGTAGGTTCAGACCACTCACCATCATTCAGTCTATACTGATAAGTAACACCACCATCAACTTGTAATGCAACGGCACGAAAATCAAAACGGACAGAGTTGTTGTCAAAGCTGATAATCGGTGAAGACTTGATATGAGAGAAATTAGCACGATACACTACAGAATCCCTCGGTGCAGTCAGCAGCATTCGGTGAATCAACGTACGCACTGGCGGCACTTTCACATCAGGTTTATACAGGATGAAACCAGCACTACACGGAATTAAATTAATCTGCTTATCGAGTTTAATGATATTACCTGAAGCATCCCACATCTCATATAAATCAGAAGGAACATCTGATAAGGAATCTATCCAAACTTTTCTCACCGTTTTATGACTGATAACCTTCTGATATGAACTATCCAATTGATAGATTTCAGCAAGATTCAGATTCCGGTTATACACAGTAAGCTGTTGTCTCCCCGTTTGTCGGAAATAGCGACATGATTCACTTATTCCCTTTATCCGACCTAACGACCGCCATTGACCATTTATCTTCTCCAAAATACAGATACCACTATACAACCCCACAAACAGTCTGTTGTTTGTTCCATCTTGGGCCACACACGACCATGCACCGATTACATCAGTTATTTTGCTTGCTTTTGTCCCATTAACACAAAAGATGCCCTTGTCATGTAGACAGAATAACTCATCATGATGACTATATAAAAACCAAGCAGGTCCACTGGGACTATCAATTCTATTCATATTAATGTTCTGACCTTCCAAAACATGGTCAAGAGGTGTCATAAATAGTCCACGATCAGTTCCAAGATACAAATTATTCTGAAAAACTTGTGCGCTATAGCCAATACCATACGACATGCCTTTGCCATAAAGATGAAAATAAGGCGCATTAAGAAGGATATAGTCAATACCGTAATCCATACCAGCCCACAAATTACCTGAAGCATCAAAACTTATTGAGAGTACGGTATTATTCTGCAATCCATGCATCTCATTATAATTCTTCACTTCACCCGTGGCAAGATTGATGATAACAACGCCATTATGTATCGTTCCCAATGCTACCAGATCACCATTAATAGCAGCACAACAGATGACACCTTCCTTCAGCAGACGATCGGCAGCTGTTGGAAAAGGCGTAACCGAGCGACCATTATAGTAAAACATTCCATCATTAGAAGTGGTAACAATCATACCTTGTTTATACTTAAACATAGAGTTGATACGCATGTGATCCAGAACAGCTCCTCCAGTTATAGGCAGTAGACGCTCACCAGCCACCATCTTCACACCATGATCAGTAGCCACATAGATAACACCATCTACCAATATAGAGGCAAAAATTTTGTCTTTTGATTCAATCATGAAGGGTTCCCTATGGTGCATGATTAGGATATAATCATCACAACGCAGATAGAGGACGCCGCTTAATTCGTATATCTCCCAAACATTTCCGACCTCACGGAATTTCTTATCAACAGAATCTGATAAACAGTGATACTGCAGAACACCATTTTGACCAACCTCAAAGAAACCGTATTCATTTTCTCCACCAACATACACACGATGCTGTTTAGGAAAAACTGCAACGCCTCTTACTTCTGAACGGTTATTGAGCATATGCCGCTCCCAGCTGACGCCATCAAACGTAAGTAATGCACGTTCATTGGCAAAAAAAGTCCAGTTTTCATAAGAAGCGATACGCCAAGTTGTATGGCCACTACCATAGTCTTCAATACCATAGTGACAAATAAATGGAACACCAGCAGCGGTTCCAACGCACAAAAATGCAAAAAAACAGAAAAGAGTAATAGTACGTAGCATTTTAGTCGGTCATTTAATTTTCGGATGCAAATATACTACTTTATTTTGAATTCAGCACGTATTATATCAAAAAAAGCTGTTTGATATGTCCGAACATAAACAATACACTCCCCCGAAGCATCAATACGCACTACGGCACGCCCATTAGCTGCCTGAATACGACTGGAACCGGTAACCGTTCCCTCGTTCTGATGAAGATATCCATCGCCAACAAGCGAGAATTCAATCCAATCCTTTGAATCCAGGCATGGCACACCATGGGCATCACAGATCTGAGCCGTCAGCAGCCCGTCAGCATAACTCAGTTTGACTTGTGCTGGTGTTCCCCATTTCTCGGTTTGATACGTGCAAATGATTTCGTCGGAAAGTTCGGCTGACACAGCACGGATATGATTGGTACCGGTTGCCAACGGCACATACCAATGAAAGCCCTGTGCAGGATAATCGCTGATTCGACGCTGTTTCTTACCATACGATTTGCCATTCACAAATAGTTCCACCTCAGGCTGATTGGAATAGACCAATATTTCTTTTGCCTCGCCTTCGTTACCCCAACGGATGGGCCAAGAGTGGCCGTAGACATGAAGCATAGGGTTGGCCGACCAATACGACTGAAAAACATAATAGCTCTCCTTGGGTGTACCATCGCGCTGGCAGACGCCCTTCTGATTGACATAAGGAATAGGATTATTAGGACGTAAAGGGGTGCAGAAATCCTTAAAGGTCCAGAAGGCTGAGCCCGTAAGACTATCCATCTGCGCCTGCTCTTTCAAGTGCCAATCGAACAGGCGTACGATATAGCTCTCTGACCAATCGCCATGGCGGTCGCCTGCCTCGATATCGAAGCCACCCTCGGCATGACGCCCAGCATGGCTATCACCTCCCCACTCAGCATGCAGGAAATGGGGGAAACGCTCGATGGCCGACTGCTCCATGGTACGGTAGTCGGCAAAACGTCGGGTGTACCAACCCGCCCAGATGGAAGGCGAATAAACATCAACGATATCCGCACAGAAATCACAACGGCGGATGGTGGTTTTGCGGCCCGGATCAAGTTGGTGGGCCAAGGTGTTCAGCGAGGTCATCAACTGCCTGATACCAACCGTATCGACCTTATCCGAGAAATCGCCAGGCCAGTCGTTCTCATTGCCCAATCCCCAAAGGATTATAGAGGGATGATGACGGTGCTGGGTAATCATATTGGTCAGCATGCGACGAGCCTGCGCCTGATAGCGTTCGCCACCCACGCCACCACGACACCAGGGGATTTCCTCCCACACCAGCAAACCCAACGAATCGCAAAGTTGTAATACGAGGTCGCGCTGCTGGTAATGCCCCAAACGGATAAAGTTGGCCCCCATATCCTTAATCTGTTGCATCTCGCGACGAATTTGCTCATCGGTCATGGCTGCTCCTACCCCAGCATGATCTTCATGACGGTGCGTGCCATTGAGCAGCAAGCGCCGACCATTAAGATAGAACGGCCCGTGCTTCTTGAACTCGAATGAACGAAAGCCGAAACGCTTCTCAATAAGCTGCTTTCCATAACGGATACGAGCCGTATAGAGCTGGGGATGGCCCACATCCCAAAGCGCAGGATGCTTGATGACGATAGGCTTGTGGTTGTCGCCCTTGTAAACACACTTACCATTGGGAGAAAACAACTCCACCAGTAAAGGATACTGAGGAGAGATGGTGACCACGTTGTTACTGACATCGATACAGACATCATCGACGTACGTCTCAGGCATATATAGCAAATTGACAGGGCGGTAGAGTCCGCCATAGAGACAGAAGTCGGACAGATTGGATGGTATCATCTGTACATCACGACTATTATCACAACGAACCACCAATGGCAATGGGCCATTGCCAAACCGTGAGAGATCGACCGTCCAACAGTCGTAGCCGCCCACATGCGATCCGACCAGAACCGTATCAACATACACCTCTGTCTTCTGACCTGCGCCCTCAAATTCCAACAACGTATGACCATTGGGATATGGATTATCTACCTGTAGTGTAGTACGATACCAGCCTACCCCTTGATAGTATTTCACATCGGGATCGACTCCATCCTGCGCATTATAGCAATGCGGCAGATTAACGGTTTTCCAAGAATTCATCAAATCCTGACGAGAGAAATGCCAGTTATCATCTACACAGAGTTTAACCTGTGCAGTAGCTGTAGTAGCTACCACACAGGCGGACAATATCAATTGTAAAACTTGCTTGTACATAACTATAGTTTCCTTATTTTGATTCCAGACAAACAATCGCGCACACCAAACGGTAGCAACAAATAGCCATCGGTATTATCGACAAAGTAACGGCGACGCACAGCGATACCACCGCCACGGGTATCCTGGCGTCCCAGCAGATAGGCACTCGAAGCTTGCGATTTACGGGTATCGACAGATAGGAATTCAATCTCATAGCTCCCAATGGGCACATCGAAACGATAAGCCTGCATTCCCTCACGCATAGTCTGGTAGAGCGGTACATCGGGCGTCAGGAATATCTCCTTCTGCGTTTGAATAGCCTTGCCACCGATATAGCCCCAGCTACCCTCACGATAAGGCTGGTCAGGCAACCAAGTCAGTCCGGAGGCTTCTGATTGAAAATAGCAGTTACTACCTACATTCACAGCAATCTCGTCCGACGGCTGGCGATATTTCACCGTTGCCACATCCTCATGAGTTCCTGTACCTGCCCGCAAGGTGTTGACACCATCAAAGAATGAGACAACAAACACAGCCTGGCAGTTTACCACTTTTTTCCGACCTAACGACTGTCCATTATGTATCAGTTCTATCGTGGGCTGATTAGTATATACCTTGACAGGCATCTTGCGCTCAAACGAACAACGGTCGGGCCAATCACTAACGGCGATATGTACCACAGGGCGTTGAACCCAGTTGGCCTGGAAATAATAATACACATCCTTAGGCTGACGAGCGTTAGTAACCAACCCCTTGTTGTTGATTCGTGGCATCGACTCATCGCGGTTGGCCGAGGCGAAGTCGATAAAATTCCAATATGCCGCCCCACACACATAGGATGTCTGTTCGATGACCGGCAGATAATGTTCAACATAGCGCTGTTGATACGACATCGAAAAATCGAAAGCCACCGAATTTGTTGGGTTATGTAAACGCAGGTCGCTACCAGCCCCATACTCGCTGACGATAATGGGATGGGAAGGCTGCTGGCGATGTTGGCGTTCGAGGAATCGCTCGAAATCAGTCATATCCGAACCATACCATCCCTGATAGAGGTTCCAGCCTACAACCTGAGGAATATCGCTCAACCCCACCTTATTATAATCATTGCTACCATGAAAAGCCATCACGCTGAAACGGGTACTATCTTCTTCGTGCACAACCTGCTCCAACCTTCGAGCCAGCGCGAGTGTTCGTTGGATGGCAGCATCGAGTTGCACACCTTGATAACGGCGTTGTGTCTGAAGCAGAATCTCATTCATGTATCCCCAGAGGATAATAGATATATGACTCTTATGTTGACGAATCATCTCGCGCAACTGGCGCACGCAGTTTGCAGCAAATGTTTCGCCTTCAGGCACAACATCCACCACGGGTATTTCTTCCCAAACCAGCATACCCTCGCGATCGCACAATTCGAGCAAGGCATCATCCTGTGGATAATGTGCCAAGCGCACGAAGTTCACCCCCATCTCCTTCATCAGTCGGAAGTCACGGCGATGCTGGTCGTCATCGAGTGCGATGCCATACGGTTTCTGGTCTTGATGGATACACACTCCATGCAGTTTATAAGGGTTGCCATTCAGCAGAAATCCCTTCTCTGCATCGAATGCATACGAACGGACACCCACTGAGCGCTGCTGGCGATCGTATTCCGTCTTACCGTTCTTACTCTGCAGTAGCGTGACAACTTTATATAGATATGGTGATTCGGGCGACCAGAGATGCGGTTGTTTGGGTAAAGGCAGAACCTGACGTGTGGTAGCACTAGCACGACAATGAGCCTGAGCTATGACATGCCCTTCGGCATCCTGCAACACACTAACCACCTGGCAGCCATCGGGGGCAGAAACTTTACAATCAACAGTGACCTGATGAAGATTGGCTGTGACACTCACTCCATCAACCACATCAAAATGCTGTGGTGTCTTCTCTATCAGCCATACATCGCGATAGATACCACCCATGAAAGTAAAGTCGGCCGAAACAGGCGTTATCGTCTCATCAGCATTCGACACTTTTACTTGCAAGGTATTACTTCCTTCTCGTAAATATGGGGTTAGGTTAAATGCAAAAGCGGTATAGCCACCAACATGCTGGCCAATGGCCTGCCCGTTAACCAACACATCAGCACGTTTGAAGGCAGCATCGAACTTCAGCCACGTCTGACGACCAGCCGGGTGCCACACGAAGGAGCGCTCATAAGTAAAACATCCCTGACGATAATCCTTCACTGTATAAGCATCGGTATTCCAGGTATGCGGTAGCTTTATCCTCTGTCCTTCAAACGTCCAACCATCATTGATGGTCTGAGTCAGATGCCCCTCACCCATCACAGGCTGTGCATCTGACCGACCAATCAATGAAACAAATAATAATAACAAATATAACCTAACTAACATAACTACATTCTTTTTGAGCGATGCAATGCCTCCAGATAATAATAGTCGGCATAGTTGATAGGCACATCGATCTCATCTTTGGCAGGATAGTTGCCTGTTGAATGGAGGAGTAGAAAGCCTTGCATGGTACCAGGTTGAGGCTGATATCCTGATTCCAAAGACAAGATGATATGATTGGCAATACGTCGATATTCCTTGGCCAATGCAGCATCAGAATAAGTAGCCAACTCATACAAGCCTGAAGCGAATACAGCGGCTGCCGAGGCATCACGAGGTGCATTGGGAATCTGAGGATCGCGCATATCCCAGTAGGGTATCATATCCTGAGGCATATCTTTCTGCGAGAAAAAGAACTTGGCAATCTTCTGAGCCTGACGCAGATAAGCCTCATCGTGGGTATAGCGATAGCACATGGTAAAGCCATACAAGCCCCAAGCCTGACCACGGCTCCAGACAGACTCATCGAACAATCCCTGATGAGTGATACGTTTGATGACCTTGCCATCCTCTGGATTGTAATCCACCACATGATACGACGAGCCATCCTCACGGAAATGATGGGCCATCGTGGTGTTGGCATGACTCACAGCCATCTGAAAATAACGCTTGTCGTTAGTCAGTCTGGAAGCCTCGAACAAGAGCTCGAGATTTATCATATTGTCGATAATAACAGCATACTGCCAACGATCGGGAGTACCCCAGCTCCAACTACGGATACAACCAACCTTCTCGTTGAAACGAGTGGCAAGCGTCTTAGCCGACTGAATGATAACATCACGATAGGACTGCTCACCCGTGAGCCGATAAGCCTGACCAAACGAGTTATACATCATAAAACCAAGGTCATGGGTACCTTTATGGTGTTTTACCTCCTCTATCTTCCAGGTGTTCGACACAGCCTTCTCGCGCCAGAAAGGATCGTGCGAGTACTCATACATCTGCCAAAGAGAACCTGGAAAGAAACCTGAGCACCAGTCGTACATACCCACCAAACGCAATGAACCGTCTTTCTCAACACAGCGAGGCATGAACTTCGACTTGTCCTTTTTCTCTTTTCTGGCCTGTTCCGTATTCTTCAACAGGAATCGCAACTGGGTATCGGCGGCCGCAAAGGCATGGTCAGCCTTATCGGGCTGGTAATACAACAGAAAGAAACGATCAGAGAAACGCTTTATCATATGCTGTTGTGCCAATTGCAGATAATCAGTACGCTGCGGATGCAGCAACCAGAGTCGATAGAGATCCTGCGCAAACAGATTCTGTTTGTAATCCCACTCTCCTATCTGCTGATAGGGCCACTGCTCAACCTGCTTTCCTAAATACTTGGCAAGGAAATCAGCCGCTTTCTCCAACAAGGGGAGCGCCTCGGGCTGCAACTCGAAGGAAACAGAACGGGCAATCTGGAACACGTCGATGATATGACTCAGATTATACTGCGAATAACCAAACGCCAGTGTACGTCGGAGTTCACGAGGCTGTCGACCGTCGCTGTTGATCTGTGGCTCCATCCGTTTTGTGTAAAACTCACCCAGATATTGATTCATCACCTTTTGGTTGCCCACATATTTGGCATAGGCAATTACCTGCACATCATGAGCTGTAGAGTGGTTGTTCAGCTGCTGACCTTCTTCAATACCCTGCTCACTGGTCAAGATCCAGTTCAGGAACTGTGAGAACCATTGTTTCAGCACCTTGGAATCCTTGGAAGTCATCGATTTAGAGTGTTCCAACAATTGTACGGCATCAAGCATCTCGACCAATGAATAGCCATCGATGACACCATAGCAACGTCCTCTCCCATCGAACTTGCCAGGAATAGTCTGAGCATAGTTCAGATTGGGATTCATACGTGTGGACTTGTTAAAGAACCACACGCGAAGCTGTTCAACAGCCTTCTGTGCATAGCGTTCATCGTTACTGAAGAACCAAGCCAACGAAAGCGTGGTAACACGTCCTGCCATTTCTGCCAGTTTGGGGCGATCGTATCTCTCCAGTTCTGGATTCGATACACCATCACGTGCCACATAAGGCAGACCATCAGGCTGATTGGGGTCAGGCCAGTAGTAGCGCGACAAACTGAGGTAATCATGCTTATCGCCACTGGCTGCTGCTTTTTCTTTCATCATCACCGATACTGGTTCAGCCTGTAGTTGTTTGTCAGCCTCCTTTATCAGCTGGTGATAAGCCGTAGCATAGGCCGGCTGTTCCAGGCAGGATTTTACTTGGGTCAGGTGCGCGCCGTCCCAAATGGACTGCGCACCTGCCTGCATAACTAACAAAACCAACTGTATGAATACAACTAACCTAAACTTCTTCATATCATGAAATTACTTAATCGAAACTTTTACTTTGTAGTTCTGTGTAAAGCAATGCACTTCATACAGACTGTTGATATTGTTGGGCGTGTAAATGACGCCATCTGCCGAACCGTTCGATATTTTCACTTTACCATCAACATCCACATCCTTGGGATCGAAGGTGGTTACGTTGACATCGCCAGTTGCGCCATTCAGAGCCTTGAAATAGATACTCTGTACACGGTGGTTATCAGTTTCATCGGGGCCAGTGAGTTGCCATTTCATCGTGAATGCGCCATTGGCATCTGGTTGCAGCGGATTACCATTAGCATCGACAATCTGGAAATCGGTGCCCAGTGCCAGATTGGTATCCACATAATAGTAAGCCTCTGCGTCGAAAGCACGCGAGCCAGCACACCAGAACTGTACAGGAATATCAATTGTCTGCCCCTGATTAACGGTATAGGCAACCTTATTGTCTAATCTACCCCAATCCTGGAATCCGAAATAGAATACATTCTCTGTTTCGGGGTTGTCGTTACCCCACGCATCGTCGCTACAGCTTGAGAGCGACATGCCAACGATCATCATGCAAGCGGCACATGCGATCTGATATATTTTCTTTTTCATAAATACGTTCTTTTTAGTTTGTTTGATTGTTTACCATCCTGGATTCTGAACAACATTGCCATCAGATGTAGCAATCTCGTAGGTTGGGATGGGATAATAATAGTCCTTACTAGGATTAAAAGAGCGGGCACCAGCCTCCTCAATCACATAGATATCGGCCTGGTCGCAAACCTTCTGTCCCTTGTACATACCACCCTCGGTAGTCAGGCGACTCTGCAAATCCTCACGCTGGGCATTGGTATCGTCCTCATTGTATTTCAGACCAAGCATGGTGACTGGCAGAACCTGCTCAGCAATCTTCCAACGAATGATGTCGTTGTAACGCAAACCCTCGTCGATAAACTCCACTAAACGCTCACGACGAATCTCATCAAGAATATTCAGGCCGTTCTGCTGAGCAAAGCTATTGGTCAACTTTGCCTCAAACCCACTACGGGCGCGAACGGCATTCACTGTCATATTCAACTGTTCATCGGTAATGCTACCATTCAGTTCATAGAGAGCTTCTGCGTATGAGAGCAGAACCTCAGCATAGCGGATCACCATCTTATCAACAGTCTCCTTGCTATTAGTAGTCCACTCGTCAATCATGAAGCCCTTCTTGATACCATAGCCGTTGCCGTGCTGATTGCTAAAAGGCATGTAGCCCCCCTTATAAGCCTCTTCGTTCTTATGATAGATGGTCATAGCCAGGCGAGGATCGCGGTTTTCAAAGATATCATCGTAATGCGTTTCTGGAATCATGGCCAGTGTACTCTTCTCACGAGGCAGACCATCGGTATAGAGATACTGGTCGATAGCTTGACGAGTCACGCTGACACCATTCTCCAACTGGCGAGAGTTACCATGCGAAATGGTAGCACCTGCACCATTAGGACCATACACCTTCACAAACACGTTTTCCTTGTTCTGACGCCCCTCGCCATCGAAGTAGAATAGTTTCTGATAGTCGGGATACAAGGCATGCTTTCCGCTGTTGATGAGACGTTCTGCCGCATCGATAGCCACTTGGAGGTGTGACTTTGGATCGCTGGACAGACTGTGATACTTTGAGAAAGTTCCCTCATAGAGTCCGATACGCATCATCAGCGCACGAGCAGCAGACTTGGATACACGTCCCCAGTCGGACTCGCTGCTTACAGCATCAATCTCTGGCAACCACTCTTCAGCAAAACTCAGATCTTTATAACACTGCTGGACGACCTCTTCTCTTGGGGTGCGTGCCATTTTGATATCCGGATCGCTGGTAGAGTCGAAAGCCTTCAGAATCAAGGGCACGTCGCCATATTTCTTCACCAAATCGAAGAAGTGGAAAGCACGAAAGAAATAAGCTTCGGCCGTCCAGCGATTCTTCTGGGCATCAGTCAATGGAGCCACGCTACCCTTAGCTATGATATTATTACATACACCTATTCTATTATAAGGGTTTGTCCAGTCGCTCGATGTTGAGGGCAGACTCCAGTTACCACTCGATGTACCATTGGCTGATGTACCGATGATATCGTCGGCACGACGGTCGTGGTCGAAACCAGGCAGGTCGACATACAATTTATTGCAAGCGCCACGCAGGTCTGTCTCACTCTGCCAGAATGTATTATCAGCCAGTGTGGTCTCAGGCAGACGATCGAGTTCACACCCCGTCAGCAGCATCATACCACAGACAGCACCTGCTACATATATGGATTTGAGGATTATCTTTTTCATAACTCTTTCTTATTTCATTATTCAATATTCGTTATTCATTATAAAGTTATATTCACACCGAAAGCCCATGTTCGGAAGAAAGGATAGTAGTTACGTCCAACATTATTGCCCGACTCAGGATCGAACACCTTCAGGATGTCAGACTTCTCCCAGACATCGCTACCGCTGATGTAAACACGCAGTTTCTGGATGTAACGCTTTGAGAAAGGAATGGTATAGCCAAGCGTAACATTCTTCAGACGCAGATAAGCTGCGTTCTGCACCCATTTGTCTGATGGCTGGAAGTTGAACATATCGCCATTGTAATTGTAAAGACGTGGCCAGAAGGCATCTGGGTTATCTTCGGTCCAGTAGTCGCGATGGATAGTCCAAGGCATCTGATGGGTGCGGCCGAAGGGGGCGATAGCTTCTGTATCTATAAGTAGTTTGCGTTTTCCAACACCCTGAAACATCATCGCGAAATCGAAGCCTTTCCACTGAGCAGAGAGGTTCAGACCATAGAGATAACGTCCATTGGCATCACCCAGATAAACCAAATCGCCGTGGTTTTCCTTTGTTCCATCGCCGGCACCTACCTGATGACCTATGTTTCCATCCTTATCTGGCTGAGTGAGGTAGCGTACATCGCCACCGCCCACCTTTCCATCGCTGAACGACTTGTAGCCTGGATGTTCTTCCTTATACTGTTTATATTCTTCAAGACTGCTCCAATAGCCATCGGTCTTATACCCCCAGATGGTATTCAAGGCATAGCCCTCGAGCAAGCCAACTGTTCCTGCAGAAATCACATCGGCACCATCATACTCCATCAGCTTGTTCTGGGCATCAGAGATATTGAAGGCCACCTGATATCTGAAGTCGCCGATACGGTCGTTCCATTTCACTTCGAACTCCCAACCCCAAGTCTTCAGCTTACCAACATTCACATTAGGGATACCAATACCGATGGTATGAGGTAACTGGAGTTTAGACAACATGTCGTTATTGTACTTCCAATAGTAGTCGAACGAGGCATTCAGTCGACCATTTAACAGACCGAGGTCAACACCCACATTGGTTGTCTCGATGGTCTCCCAGGTTTTATCCTTTGAAGCCAACTGACTCTGATAGTACGACTTCTCACCCATATAAACCGTGCTCTGTGAGATGGTAGGGATATAATCATAGAGACCTAAGATAGCACCATTACCCAACTGACCCCATGAAGCACGCAATTTCAGGTTGCTAACCCAATCGAGCTTGAACCACGTCTCCTGGCTGACACGCCAAGCAGCTGATACAGAAGGGAAGGCCTTCCAACGCTTCTCTGGAGCCAGACGTGAAGAGCCGTCGTAACGGATGTTGGCCTCAAGCAGATAGCGATCGGCATAGTTGTAATTCAGACGACCGAAATACGACATCATCGACCAAGGGGCGATGTTATCACTAAGAGAGGTATTGGTAGCCTCAGCTGAATCATAGTAGTTGAACGAATAGAAATCGTTAGAGTTCATATTCTTGGCAGTAGCCGAGAACTCATCTTTGCGATAGTTTTCATAGGAAGTTCCAGCCAACAATTTGATGTTGTGTTTCTTCACGTCGAACTCATAATTTACGGTAGCCTCGAACAGATCATGATAATCATTGTTCTTGATACGATAGAGCTGATTCGGATCGTTGTACGACTGACGCTTATTATTACCAGTCATGCCATACCAAACAAGATAGTGACGCTCTGTGCGACCGGTATAGTAACCAGCCCGGCGACTGGCATTAAGATTAATACGCAGCCCTTTTACCAGATTCTTAATAGTCAGGTCGCCCTTGCCGATAAAGCTCTCATAAAGAGTCTCAGCCTGTCCTCCCTCTTTCATCAATTGGATGGCATTGAACTGCAGGTCGCCATTATAAGGATTCACATCGTAGTTTACGTCCTCAGTAGGATTGTACAACAACTGACGAGCACGAGATCCATAGAGATTGTTCAGAATAGCACCTGCACCAGCCGATGGTGCATTGTTCTTCTTGGACTGATACTGCATGTTAACGCCGACTGCGATATACTTATTGAGTTCGGCATTCACTTTCGCATGCAGATTCACACGTGTATTGTCGTTCTTACCATACTTCAGCATACCATTCTTATAGAAATAGTTACCAGAGATAAGGTAGTTGATACTCTTGGAACCACCTGATACAGAAATGCTATGATTGGTTTGGTCAGAATGGTTGCGTGTACCCTCGTCGACCCAATTGGTAGCCGAGAACTGATCCCAACGACCATTGGAGTTATTAGGACGATAGTTGAAGTTGCGGTTACCAACCCAACTTGACTGCTCCGGGTTCCATTCTGGTTTACCTCCCTGATTCTGACGACCAATATTAATCCACTCCTGCTCCTCCCAGGCCGGCAAACGTTCTGGCATATTGCCAGGCAGGTTGGTAGCATAGTAACCGCTATAGCTGATTTTGGGTTTACCCTCGCCACCATTCTTTGTGGTCACCAGCACAACTCCGGCAGCAGCACGAGCACCATAGATAGCACAAGCTGCAGCATCCTTCAGTACAGAAATACTCTCGATATCATCGGCATTGAGCAACGATAAATCGCCTTCTACACCATCAATCAACACAAGTGTTGAGGTAGAGTTGACCGAAGAAAAACCACGGATACGCATACCGCTGGTCTCGCTGCCTGGCTCACCACTGCTACGCAGTACTGCAACACCAGGCAGTTCACCCTGCATTGCATCGAGCACATTACTCGATGGCTTAGCAGCCAGTTTTTCACCATCCACAGCCGATACTGCACCTGAAAGGTTTACCTTCTTCTGTGTGCCGTAACCCACAACAACCACTTCTGTCAAGGTTTTGTCGTCTTCAGTCATCAGAATAGTACCCTGTGCCTTGGCTACGGGCAACGACAAGCTCTTGTAACCAATAAATGTAAGCTGAATGGTAGCTCCATTCTTGACGCTTGTGAGAGAGAACTGACCATCAAAATCGGTCACAGTACCATTCGAGGTACCTTTTTCAAGTACACTGACGCCAATCATAGGTTCACGCGTGCTGGCGTCGAGCACGGTTCCCTTAATGGTTTGGTTACCTTGTGCCCAGACACTGGCTCCCATCAGTAACCACATGCAGCAGCTTAGTACCAGCTGCATGCCTCTTGTTGACAATGTTTGTTTTCTCATATAAACAGGTATATTAGTTTGAAAATAAAAATTGATGCCGCAAAAGTAAGTCAAATCTTCATGCATTACAAACTTTCTGCCACATCACGATTACTACAAACAACATTTATCACTACATCAATGATTTCTCATCAAAACGCTATCTCGTTAATAGTCAGCGGGTTCTATTATATAACCATTACATCAAAGTTTCAAAAGAAATATCTCATTATTGTTGCACGATTCGGATATATTGCTTATCTTTGCCGAAAAATAGAATAGGTATGAGGAAATGGCTGTTAACACTAATGACTGTTGCAACACTGCAGACAATGGCCCAGACGCCTTGGCAAAGAGCAGTGGTAAACCATTCGCGTCAGTCGTACCATTCTGGTAACCAGAACTGGCAGATTGCGCAGAGCATGGAAGGGTGGATGTATTTTGCCAACAACAACGGACTATTGGAATATGATGGTGCCAACTGGAACACCTATCCACTGCCTGGCCACACCAAGGTAAGATCGGTATTATCAGTGGGCGACACCATCTATGTGGGTGCCTTAGGCCAATTCGGATGTTTTGTCAGAAACAGCAAAGGCAAGTTGATTTACCACGACCTGTCAGGGCAGATAGGTCAGAAGGAGCAGGTAAACGTCTGGCACATACACCGCATCGGTAACGATATCTACTTCCAGACCGACGGCACTTTCTACATCAATGATTACCAGACACGCCTGCCCAGCCACCCTGGCGTACACTATTCGACGGTAGTCTACAACAAGTTGTATCTCACCTCATCAAAATCAGTTTCAGTGCTGGTAGGGCAACAGTTTGTGCCACTTAGCGGTATCGATATCCGCGAAACCTCAGACATCGTAGCTATCCTGCCTTGGCAACAACAACTGCTGATGGTAACCAGTCAGAAAGGTCTGTACCTCTATGGCAACAACCGCTTGCAACCATTTACGCTCGAAGGATGCAGGATTCCTGAGGGATTACAGTTATCGTGCGCTGCACTCTCCGGATCGACCTTGGCATTAGGGACCCTGCGCGATGGTGTAATACTTCTGGATCTGGCTAACCGTACCGTCGACAGAATCTCTACTAACAACGGTCTGCAGAACAAGACAGTGCTCTCTGCCTCCTTTGATGCCGACCAGAATCTGTGGTTAGCACTCGACAACGGCCTTGACTGTATACAACTCCAATCACCATTACGATTCCTTAATAGCCGACAGTCACCCATCGGCAGCGGCAACTGCAGTGTAACCTATCAAGGCAAACTTTACTTTGGCACCAACCAAGGATTATATGTGATGGCCAATCAGCAAATCAGCTTTATTGAGGGTACAGGCAGTCAGGTGCTCTGTCTCGACACCATCGGCGGTCAACTGTTCTGTGGCGGTCGACAGTTCTTCCTGAACATCAACGGCGACCGCATCACCCGCTACGCCAATCGTGGCGTGTGGGGTGTACGACGGTTGGGAAACCATCCTGATGTACTGCTGACAGGCTCTTATTGGGGATTACGCCTGATGCGTCAGACACCACAAGGTTGGACGATGGCAGAAGAGGTGAAGGGAGCCGACATATCAGCCAAGACCTTCTATATAGAAGATGTGACAGACGCTGTCTGGGTGGCAAACAAGGAGAAAGGCCTCTACCGCCTAACCCTCTCTGACAATCTGCAGAGCGTCAGGACCAAGAAATGCTATAACTCAGCAGATCTGCCTAAGGGCGATAATGTACATATCGCTAAGATTGATGGTGAAATGGTTATCGCCAGTCGCCAGGGCTTATTCCGGTATGACGCAGCACACGACCAGTTAGTACGTCATATCGCACTCGAGAAACGCCTGAGCGGTACAGCAGCCTATACCTATATCTATCAGTCGCCCGATGACCAGATCTGGTATGCCACCGATGGTGCCATGCACGTGAGCGACGGCAAGTTACATCGCAGCTATCTGAACGACTGTCTGATGGCCGATTTCGAGAGTGTCAGTTTCACCAACCACCATCAAGCCGTAATAGGTACAGAAGATGGTTTTGCGTTGCTTGAGAACCAGCAACCACAGGATACGGCCCGTATCATCCAACCATACATACGTCGCATCGTCATTGGCAACGGCACCGACACACTCTACTACAAAGCAGCGAGTCCGCAGATTAAGTGGGCCAACAATTCGATACGTTTCGAATACAGTGCCAACAGCTACGATCCTACGCAGACCGTGCGATTCAGCTATTGGCTCGAAGGCTCTGGCGAACGCAATTGGAGCCCCTTTACCCGTTTACATATCAAGGAGTACACTAATCTGCCCGAGGGACATTACGTGTTCCATGTAAAGGTTGTCACCTCCGATGGCGGTGAGGGCGGCATAACCAGTTTCGAATTCACTGTTCTGCCGCCATGGTATCGTTCGTGGTGGGCCTACACCTTATATATAATAGGTATCATGGCAGCACTCTACGTCATGTACCTGCGTATTGTACAGAGCAGCCAGCGACTGATCCGCGAGAAAGACGAGAAAATCGAGAATCTTGAGGAGGAAAAACTGGAGATAGAACTGAGAGCACGACAAGATGAACTGGTGCGTTCGCGTATGAACGTGGTCCGTAAGAACGAGATGCTACAGGAAATCAAAAAGACCGCCGTAAGCATCAATAACGGACTGAACGAGGAAAATCTTCCAGCCATCAAGCGCCGCGTAGTACGATTGATTGGTCAGATTGATACCAACATCGAACACGATGAAGACCTGGAAGCCTTCCGCAGCGAGTTCGACAGTGTACATCACAACTTCCTCAAAACCCTTGGCGAACGCTTTCCACAGCTATCGCATAAGGAAAAGATGCTCTGTGCTTACCTGCGCATGAATCTGATGTCGAAGGAGATTGCCCCACTACTCAACATCTCCATCCGTGGTGTAGAAATCGCCCGCTACCGTATCCGCCAAAAGCTTGGTCTCGAACAAAAAGAAAGTCTCACTGATTTCCTCCAATCACTATAAATGCAGCGAAGCGGATTGTTCTGAGTTAAGGAATTCATGAATTAAATAAGATTTCGTCATACGCATAGTATCTATGATAGAAAATAGATGTACCTTTGCAGCATGTTTGAAGTGATGATGACATTGTTTGCCATTGTGATCGTAGGTTACGGAGCTGGCAAATTAGGTTACTTAGGAGGCGACTTCGATAGACAATTGTCGAGGTTGGTGATTAATATGACTTGTCCGGCGCTCATTCTATCGTCGGCGATGACAGGCGAACTGCCTGACCGCGAGTATATTCTCCCATTGCTCTTGATTAGCGTGATTACATACGCTGTTCTGACGGGCGTGGCTTTTCTATTGCCACGTTACCTCACAAAGAAGAAGGACGACGAAGGCGCCATTGGCTTTGCCCTGATGTTTGGCAACGTAGGATTCATGGGCTACCCTGTGGTAGCCTCCATATTTGGTCATGAGGCCGTGTTCTATGCTGCTGTGCTGAATGTAGTGAACACCTTTGCCGTGTTTACGGTAGGTACAATCCTCATTACTGGTAAAAGCGACGTGGAACAAAAGCGATTTGAGAAAAAGGTGCTCTACTCTACCCCGATGTTAGCCTGTTATCTGACCATGCTGATTGTGGCGTTACGCATTGACAACATCCCTGAGGCCATCAGTGCTCCACTCACGATGATTGGCAACATCACCGTTCCTGCAGCCTTATTGATTATCGGCTCATCGATGTCAAACCTGTCGCTACGCTCATTATTAGGTAACACTACCGTCTATACGACCACACTCTTCCGACTGGCTATCCTGCCCATCGGCATCTATTATCTGTGCAAGGCTTTAGGGTTCGACGATTTCGTAGTCAACATCAATACAGTCGTCATTGCCATGCCCGTAGCCACCTATGGCACCATCCTCTGCCTGAAATACGACAAAGACACGACCACCATCACAGGTGTGACCTTTATCACAACGCTCGTTTCGATGGTTTCCATCCCACTAATGGTCTTATTCTTCCTATAAGCAGATAGACACAGCCTATCAGCACATAAATGAGCACCACCTGAAGCGTATTGGGGTGCAATCCCTCGACGCTCGCCCCCGGCCAGGAGGCTATTGCCTGCAAAACGGTATTCAACCATTGCACCACATATAATAACAGATATGCTACCGATGGAAACGCCAGTACCACCAATACCAGCCACAGAATAACAAAAGCCGCAGGAATGACAATAAAGTTGGTAAGCAGGAAATAGGTAGAGAAACGTCCGAAATAGTAGGCCACCAGTGGTGCCACCGCAAGTTGGGCAGAACAGGATACAGCCACCATCCCCCACATCCACTTCAACCAGCGATGCGACATCAGGAATTCGCTCGGGAATACACTCTCGAACAATGGCACGAACATCAAGATGGCCCATACCGCCATGAACGACAGTTGGAAACTCACATCAAACAGCCACGCAGGATTCCACATCAGCAGGATAATGGCCGTAAAGGCCAAGGCATTGACAGACATTCTGTTGCGATGACCGATAGAGAGCAATCCGTAAACGCTCAGCATGATGGCAGAACGCATGGCGCTAATAGGCATACCAACGAGAAACACAAATATCCATACAGCCAGCAAAAGACATAACTGCGATACTGCCGGCCAGCGCCGACGAGGTAGAAACAGCGAGAACAGCATATAGACAATGCCCAGATGAAGGCCACTGAGCGCCAACACATGCGAAGCACCACTCACGGAATACGTTTCCTTCAAATCACGCGTCAATGCCGACTTATCGCCTAACGACATCGCCGCCACCACCGCATAGGTGTCACCATCGACGCCACCAGCCGACAAGCGCTCTAACAACACACTGCGCTGATGGATGAAATAAGTCTGACAACGTTCCAACTGCGAATCAGTCAAGGTCTCTGCTGGAGCCGACAAGTGGCGTTGCATCAGCCACATACCCAACAGTAAGCAGCACACCACGATGGCCCCCGACTGCCAATACTCAAACCTTCGCAACAGCAGCGCTATCACCACCATACCAGCCAGTACAGGGAGTATGAGTATGGGAAACGCCACATAAGTAGCAATGATGATACCTATGATCATACTCATCGCCACCAGCACCAATGGACACTTCACAAATATTCCGTTTCGCATACCAATTGACAAAAGTACAACTTATTTTCTTATTCTAAGAAAAAAACAAAATTAATTTGGCTTTTTGCTAACTAAATAGTAACTTTGCAGCCGCAAACATATAAAAATGTAAGAAATGGAAATGGTAGATATACCCCTGTGGGCGTGGATATTGTTCTACATCATGGTATTCGTGATGTTGTTCATCGACCTGAAATCTTTCGGCAAGAAAGGCCAGCACGAAGTGAGCGTATCCGAAGCCCTGAAAATGACAGCCGTGTGGATAGGTGTTTCGCTGGTGTTCTGTGGCGGCATCTATTTGTTCTATCCTGCCGCTCCGCAAGAGAAGGCGATGGAGTTCTTAGCAGGCTATCTGATAGAGAAATCGCTCTCGATGGATAATCTGTTTGTATTCCTGATGCTTTTCTCATTCTTCGGTGTTGAGCGCAAATACCAGCACGAGGTGCTGTTCTGGGGTATCTTTGGTGCCTTGGTGCTGCGCAGCGTCTTCATCTTTGCCGGCACAGCTATGATTGCCCAGTTTGAATGGATACTCGGTCTGTTTGGTATCTTCCTGATTTACACAGGTATCAAAATGTTCAGCCATAACGACGACGAACAGGTTGACCCTTCGAACAACATCTTCGTGAAGTTGTTTAAAAAATTCTTCCCTGTCACAGACCGGATGCACAAAGACAAGTTCTTCATTATCGAGAACGGCAAACGACTGGCAACCCCACTGTTTATCGCCCTTCTGGTGATTGAGACCACAGACGTAGCCTTTGCCGTCGATTCCATCCCCGCAGTATTCTCCGTGAGCCGCGATCCCTTTATCGTACTCACTTCGAATATCTTCGCCATCCTCGGCTTGCGTGCCCTTTACTTCGCCCTGGCTGCAGTAGCCAAGTATTTCACCTATCTGAAATATGGACTGGGCATCATCCTGAGCTTTGTAGGCGTGAAGATGCTCCTGGCCATGAACGAATACGTCAATGCAGCAGGCGAGATGGTTGGGCTGAACATCAACATACCACATTGGGAGATCCCAACGACCTGGTCATTGGCTGTCATTTTCGGCGTGCTGGTCATGTCAATGTTACTATCTGTATGGATATCGAAAACTAAAACTAAGTAAACATGGATTTCAGAAACTACACCAACGATGCTGTAGAACTGCTGAAGGAGCTGATTGCCATTCCCTCGGTAAGTAGAAACGAGACCAAGGCAGCCGATAAGATGGCTGACTATCTGAGGCTGTGGAACCTGCCATTTGGACGTGAAGGTAACAATCTGTGGGTAGGCTGTCCTGATTGGGACAACAATCGCCCCACCGTGATGCTGAACGCCCATATCGATACCGTAAAACCTGTTAACTCATGGACGCACGACCCATTCTGTCCAACCCAAGAAGGCGACTTGCTCTACGGATTAGGCGCCAACGACTGTGGTGGCGGACTGGTGGCATTGCTGCAAGCATATCGTATCATGCTCAACCGCCATCGCAACTATAACCTATTATGGGTTGCTTCGGCCGAGGAGGAGATTTCGGGCGTAAACGGTTTCAGCAGAGTTCTGCCCTTACTACCCAAGATAGACGTAGCTATCGTAGGCGAGCCAACAGGCATGCAGCCAGCTATCGCCGAGAAAGGTCTGATGGTGATTGACGGCTACGCCCATGGAAAATCTGGCCACGCTGCCAGAAACGAAGGCGTAAATGCTATTTACGAAGCCCTCGACGACTTGGTATGGCTTCGCGACTATCAGTTCAGAAAAGTAAGTCCGCTTTTAGGTGCAACCAAGATGACGGTAACCGTCGTTGAAGGCGGCACTCAGCATAATGTAGTTCCCGATACATTACATTTCATTATTGATGTGCGCACCAACGAATTCTACCAGAACGAATTCTTATTTAGTTTTCTCTGTAAGAAGATGACCAAGTGCGAGCTTCGTGCCCGTTCGTTCCGTCTGCACTCATCATCCATCTCGCCCGACCATCCACTTATCAGGAGATGTATCGAGCGCGGCATGCAACCCTTTGGATCACCCACTCTGAGCGATCAGGCCTTGATGCCATTCCCTTCATTCAAGCTGGGACCTGGCGAGTCAAGTCGTTCGCATGCAGCAAACGAGTTCATTAAGATTTCTGAAATAGATAACGCTATCAACACCTACATAGGATTGTTGGACGGATTGACACTTTAGTGCCTATCTGGCCAACCATCCCTCTGGGTTTAGTTTGGCGCTACCCTTGCGCAATTGGAACTGCATCAACCCCTCAGCACCCACACGACCGATGGTCTGTCGGGTGCTTACTTTTTGTCCTCGACTCACGCTGACAGATGCCAGATCGCAATATACAGACAGGTAGCTTCCATGACGCACGATGACTACCGTAGTGCCAGCATAACTGAACACTGCACTCACCTCGCCATCAAAGATACAGCGTACAGCAGCGCCTGGCTGTCCCTTGATATCGATACCTTTCTTATCAAGTGTTACATGCCCCTTCACATCTGTAACGTGATTGGTTCCAAAGTGGTTCACAATCCGATAGCCACCTACAATAGGCATAGGCAGACGGCCACGATTACTCTCGAAGTTACCACTCAGCAGGCGGTCTTCAGACGAAACAGTATAAATAGGCTCTGAAGACTTTCGTGCCTCGGCCACCTCCTTTTCATGTGCTTTGGCATCAGCAGCAGCCTTACGCTCTGCAGCAAGTCGCTCGCGCTCAGCCTCTGCAGCTGCACGTTCTGCAACAGCCTTCTCTTCAGCATTTTTACGAGCAGCAGCCGCACGAGCCTCTGCCTTTGCTTTCTCTTCTCTCGCCTTGGCCTCAGCTATTCGACGTTCGTTCTCTTTGCGGGCTGCCTCGGCAGCTGCCTTCTTTCGGGCCAATTCCTCTGCCTTTCGCTTGGCTTCAGCCTCAGCAGCCTTCCTGCGTGCTTCGGCCTCGGCACGAGCCTTGGCACGGGCTATCTCCTGAGCAATCAGACGGTCAATCTGAGCATTCAGCTCTGCATCACGTTTCTTCTGCTGCTCGATGATACCCTGAATGGTCTTCTGCTGCTTCTGCAACGAAGTAACCATCTTCTGCTGTTCTACCTGTTTCCCTTCGAGTGATCGACGCTCCATCTCATCTCTCACCAGCAGGTCGTTCTTATGTTTCTTGGTATCGGTCAGTTCATCGTAAGCCTCAGCCACCTGCGCCTTCATCGATTTCACCGCCTCTGCCTGATTCTGCTGATAAGAGGCATATTCACGCACAAAACGTAACCGACGATACATCTGCGACAGATTCTTGGCACTAAACACAAACATCATGCGACTCTGCAAATCACGGTTACGATGCATATAGCGCATCGACTTGATGAAACGCTGCTTACGCTCTTCAAGCTCACTCTCCAGATATTTCATATGAGCCTCCAACGTGTGAATATCACCATCCAGACGATTGATATCATGACGAATGGTATCAATCGACTTACGTTTATCGGCAATCTCGTTGTTGATAATCAACAAACTCTGGAGACGTTTCTTCACATCACGCTCATTAGCCTTCAGCTTGCGTTGCTGCTCTTCAATTTGCCGACGAACACGCTGTTGTTCCGTTTTCAAACTATTAACAGTAACAGGCTGTTGAGTTGAACTACCTTTTTTTGAAGTTGTCTTCTTTCTTGCGGTGGTCGACTTCTTAGCGGTGATAGTCGTACGCTTCTGGGCAGACTTTTTTTTCGCCTGCTGGGCTATAGCAGGCGAAGAAAAAGCGATGAGTGCCACCAGCACCATCACCAGATAATCTCTACGGAACACTCTACTCATCATAGAGCCATGAATCGGCGGAGTATCTCATCCACAGTTACCTCACGATATTTGTTCGACACTTCGGTACGTGGCTCCCACTCGGTATCCGTACCTAGATAGTTCAGCGTCACAGCCAATTTAACCTCCTTAGTGGGAGTTGTCAGAGTGATACCATGCTTCTTGGGGAACATCTTGCGACCAAACACCTCGTAATCAGAATAATCCCAGTTCAACTGAGTGTTACCATTGAAACGGTCCTTATAGAGAATGTTCGCCATACGGATCAGGGCAGTATTCTTACTTGCCAACCAACTGTAATCCATCTTGCCACTCTCCAGACTGATAATCATATCATCACCATTCTCAATAGTTGTGAAGTTGCCATCACCACCACTCTTCGACTTATCAAGAACCACTGTCTCGCTACCTTGGTTAGGTCTAAAAAGTTCGTTCCAGAACAAAGCCTGAAGAGCCTCAAAGTTCAGACCGCTGTTACGCAGGAAGTCAATCTGACGGTATGGTGCCTTGAGGTACTGCTTATTGATACGGTCCATAATCAGCACATAGTCCTTGGTGAATTCGAGACGTCCTGCCTCCACAAATCCGAAGGCCATCAACTGCAGACGAATCACATCATTACGTCTCATCTTCAGATTGCCAGTCAGCGTCAGTTTCTGTGGACCAACCTCGACTGAGAACTTAACCTTTGAGGTAATGAACTTTGTCGTCTGCTGATTCTCACGCACCTGTGTAACAAAGTCGGCAGTCTTCTGCTGTCCATACATCGGTATGGTCTCAGCTGCCTTCTTGTGCGATTTACACGACACCAGCACCAATGGCAATGCCAATACGGCCAATCTTACGATACTCTTTAGTTTCATTATCGATCTGTTTTTTGTTTTATTTTATCTGCATGTTCATGAATCACGGAATTGTCCTGCGACGCATCCAAATTCTGTAGAGCCTGGTCAATATAAATCTTAGCCTCTGAATAGCGGCCTAACATATAAAGGATCCAAGCATAGGTATCCAAATAGGTAGCATTCTTAGGTTCGGCCTTGATGGTCTTAAAGCTCATCTGCTCCGCCTTTGAGAGCTGCTCACCGTTTTCACTCAAGTAATAGGCATAATTGTTCAAACAGCCCATATTATCGTCTTTCCACTGCAAGCAAGAGTCATACGCCTCATATGCTTCTTTGATCTGTCCCTTCTGATGCAGGATGTCACCCATCACAGCATAGAAGTCAGAGACAATTGCCGGGTCACTATCTTCTCTGATGACACCGATACCATTCTTGAAGGCAGACAGGGCCGCATCCAAACTGTCACGACGATAGTAGGCTACACCTTGATAATAATAGAAAGCCATTTCGTCAGGATTATACTGACGGGCATCCTGGCAGAGCGAGATGACACGTTCCATATCGTCAGCCTCCCAGGCATAGCCTATCAGCTGCAAGCGGGCCGACGAATTGTCAGGAGCAATATCGAGCGCCTTGACTAACACCTTACAAATGCTGTCCTTCGGCATCTTCTTCACATTCATATACGAGGCACAGAGGAGAGCCATGTTTTCATCGGTTTGAGGCTGTTTCAGAATCTTGTCAAACAGCTGGAGAACTCTGGTACTATCGCCTCCTGCATTCTCACTGCCCGAAATCTCCTGACGGAGCAGGTGGATTTTCTCTTCCATCGTGGCATTCTTATTCAAGAGTACACGTTCTGTCAGAGAATCGGCAATCTGCCTATGTCCCAAAGCCTGATGATAGGTACGATACGACATCAGCACACGATTGTTCTCTGGCTCTCCCTTCAGTATCTTATCATACACCTTCAATGCCTGTTTCAACTTACCATTCATCATCAGCGTCTCACCATACAGTGCCAGATAATTAAAATCATTGGGATACTTATCCGAGAGCGATTTGATTTCAGCAATAGCAGCCTTCTTGTTGCCCTGACGGGTATAGATTTCACTCTTAGCCACTGAGAGACGTTCGCTCTTGCCATCGATAGCCTCGATGCGATTCAGAACCTCAATAGCATGAGCATAGTCATCTACCTGCTGATAAAGCTGAAACAACATCTCCAGCAAATCCTCACGCTCCTTGTCCTGTGCATAGATCTTCTCGAAAACGGGGATGGCCGACTCGTAATCCTGCTGACGAAGATAAGCTTGCGCCAACGTTTCCAGATAAGTACCGTTATCAGGATCGAGCGAAGCCGCTTTCTGTATATACTCCAGACTTTTCCCGTTGTCCTTCAGTGCGTTATAGTATTGAGCTAAAAAGAAATAAGCCTCTGGTGCATTAGGATTAATCTCCAAACAATGGCGCAACAAATCAAAGGCGGCATCATTGTTCCCCTTCTGGCGCTGCACCATAGCCTCAAGAAAGAACTCGTCATAGGTCCGTTGCCCGTAACCAACAGTTACGGATAGCATCAGCAACAACGACAGTCCTATTTTCTTCATTCCTATCATTACTTCACGCCAGTATGTCCATATCCTCCCTCACCACGTTCGGTCTCATCAAGCACCTCCACAGAGACAAACTCTCCCTGTTCATGACGAGCTATCACCATCTGAGCAATACGCTCACCATCCTCGACTACAAAATCCTCGTTCGAAAGGTTGATAAGCACGACACCAATCTCACCTCGATAATCAGCATCGATAGTTCCTGGGGTATTCAGAACTGTAATACCCTTCTTGAGTGCCAGACCGCTACGAGGTCTTACCTGAGCCTCATAGCCAACGGGCAAGGCAATATGCAAGCCTGTTGGAATCAGACGGCGTTCCAGAGGTTTCAGGGTAATCGGTTCGTTTATATTAGCTCTCAGATCCATGCCAGCACTCTGCTCAGTAGCATACTGTGGCAATGGCTGGTGACCTTTGTTTACAACTTTAATTTTCAGCATTCTTTAAAATATTATTTTAATCAATGTGCAAAGGTAGTGCTTTTACCTAAGAAATTGCCTTTTTGAACCCCATTTTTTTGATTTTTTCGTTAATTTCTGCGAAATATGCGGCTACTGCGCGTATTTTTCGTACCTTTGCACCCTGATTATGATGAATTGGCAACAACTGATATCGAACAAGCGCCTTGGTCAGGAGCATCGCCATCCTGAGCGCCACGACGACAGAACAGAGTTCAAACGCGATTACGACCGTTTGATTTTCTCTGCTCCATTCCGTCGGCTTCAGAACAAAACCCAGGTCTTTCCCCTCCCTGGAAGCATCTTCGTGCACAACCGCCTCACCCATTCGCTTGAGGTAGCCAGTGTGGGCATGTCATTAGGCAATGATGTGGCTGCTCAGCTCATCAAGAAGCATCCGGAGTTAAAAGACGGTCTGTTTCAGGAGATTGGACAGATTGTGGCAACAGCTTGTTTAGCTCACGATTTGGGCAATCCACCTTTTGGTCATAGTGGCGAGAAGGCTATCCAGTCTTTCTTTACCGAGGGTGCTGGCAACGAGTTGCAACGTCAGGTGAGCTCCATCTTCTGGAACGACATGGTTCACTTTGAGGGAAATGCCAATGCGTTCCGTTTGCTCACCCATCAGTTCAAGGGGCGTCGTCCAGGTGGTTTTGTCATGACTTATTCCACTCTTGCAAGCATCGTTAAATATCCATTCTCTTCGAGTGCAGCAGGCAAGAAAGGTAAATTCGGATTTTTCGATTCCGAAAAATCCTATTACCGCCGTATTGCCGAAGAATTAGGAATCCCTTGCAAATCCGAGATTGGCGAACCTTTACATTACGCCCGTCATCCATTAGTCTATCTCGTCGAGGCTGCTGACGATATCTGCTATGAAATAATGGACATCGAAGACGCCCACAAACTTAAAATAATTTCACACGAAGAGACTACCCAACTTCTGTTAGCATTCTTTGACGAGGAGACCAAGATCCACATCCAACAGCGTATCGTCGAAGAAGGCGTAACGGATAACAACGAAAAAGTGGTATATCTGCGTGCCTGCGTGATTGGCAAGCTCGAGAACGAATGTGTTCGTGTATTCGTAGAACACGAAGATGAGATTCTCAGCGGCGAGTTCCAAGGCAGTCTCATCGACCATATCAGCGACACACCACAGAAAGCTTACAAGAACTGCTGCACGCTTTCTGTTGACCGTATCTATAAGAGTCGTCCTGTACTCGACGTAGAACTATCTGGTTATCAGATTATCCAGACTTTAATGGAGAAGTTTATCAATGCAGCGGTTCATCCTGAACGCTTTTACTCTAAGCACCTCATCAGTCGCGTATCAAGTCAATACGACATCGATGCCCCCGATCTTGAGACACGTATCATGGCTATTATCGATTATATCAGCGGTATGACAGATGTCTATGCACTGGATGTCTTCCAGAAGATTAATGGCATATCGCTACCTCTTATTTAACGATTGAATGATGAAGAAATTATATATTGAAACGTATGGCTGCCAGATGAATGTGGCAGATTCCGAAGTAGTTGCATCAGTGATGCAGATGGCTGGTTACGAGACCACCGAGAACCTTGAAGAGGCTGATGCCGTATTCTTAAACACCTGTTCTGTTCGCGACAATGCCGAGCAGAAGATTTTTAATCGTTTGGACGCATTGGAGGCAGAACGTCGCCATCGTCAGAAAACCCATCCAGAGAAAGAGCGTATGCTCATTGGTCTGTTAGGCTGTATGGCAGAGCGCGCTCAGCAGGATCTGCTCGACAACCACCATTGCGACCTCGTGGCTGGTCCTGATGCGTATCTCTCGCTGCCCGACCTCATCGCACAGGCCGAGACTGGTCATAAGGCGATGAACATTGAGCTCTCAACTACAGAGACGTATAAAGATGTTGTACCCCAGCGCATTGCCATGGGGCATAAGATTGGTGGCTTCGTCAGCATCATGCGTGGCTGCAACAACTTCTGTCACTATTGCATTGTACCTTATACACGTGGTCGTGAGCGTAGTCGCGATATTGAGAGTATCCTGCGCGAAGTACGCGACCTATACGAAAAAGGTTATAAGGAAGTAACCCTGTTGGGCCAGAATGTCAATTCGTATAAGTTCGAAGACATCAACTTCCCCACCTTACTCCGCAGAGTGGCCGAGGAGGTGCCCACCATGCGTGTGCGCTTCACTACCTCGCATCCTAAGGATATGAGCGACGAGACCTTGAAGGTCATCGCCGAAGTTCCCAATGTATGCAAGCACATCCACCTGCCAGTACAAAGTGGCAGTGATCGTATTCTGAAGCTGATGAATCGCAAATACACATGCGAGTGGTATATGGATCGTGTCAACGCTATCCGTCGTATCATTCCAGATTGTGGTCTTTCTACAGATATCTTCGTAGGCTATCACTCTGAGACTGAAGAGGATCACCAGTTGTCACTCTCATTGATGCGTGAGGTTGGCTACGACTCTGCTTTCATGTTCAAATACTCTGAGCGTCCAGGCACCTACGCCTCAAAGCATCTGCCTGACGATGTGGCTGAGGAGGAGAAAATTCGCCGTCTCAACGAGCTCATCGCGTTACAGACAGAAATTTCGGCCATCCAGAACAAGAAGGACGAGGGCAAAGAGTTCGACGTGCTGGTTGAAGGATTCTCAAAACGCAGTCGCGAACAACTCTGCGGACGCACTGAGCAGAATAAGATGGTCGTATTCGACAAAGGCAGCCACCACATTGGTGAGATTGTCCGTGTCCGTATCACAGGCTCCACCAGCGCCACCCTTTTTGGCGAGGCATTGAGCTAATGATTTAAAGAACAGTTTTAGCATGAAAGAATTTCTGAACATACTCCAGCGATTTGTACCCCCTTACAAAAAGTATCTGGTATTATCGATTGTGTTCAACATCCTGTCAGCCCTGCTCAACATCTTCTCGTTTGCAGCGCTGATTCCCATCCTGCAGATTCTGTTCCAGACCAGCGATGCCAAGACGGCTACTGCGCTGATGGCATGGGACTGGACAAACATCCAGGAGGTATTGATGAACAACATGAACTATTACGTCAATGGTCTGATAGCCGATTATGGTCAGACCACCACCTTGTTACTGATAGGAATCTTTCTGGCCGTCACCACCTTCCTCAAAACAGGAGCTTATTTTCTTTCGGCCGCAACTATCATCCCTATTCGTACAGGTGTGGTTCGCGATATCCGTAATCAATTGTACCAGAAGATTACAGCCCTGCCATTAGGTTTCTTCTCTGAGGAGCGCAAGGGCGATATCATAGCCCGTATGAGTGGCGATGTACAGGAAATCGAGAACTCCATCATGGCATCGCTGGAAATGCTGTTCAAGAATCCTATCCTAATTATCTCCTACTTTGCGGCCCTCATCTTTATTTCATGGCAACTCACCGTATTTACTCTTGTCATAGTGCCCATCATGGGGTGGTTTATGGGATACGTAGGTCGCCGTCTGAAACAAGCCTCCATCAAGGCACAATCGCTTTGGAGCGACACCATGAGTCAGGTTGAAGAAACCTTAGGTGGTCTGCGCATCATCAAAGCCTTCTGTGCCGAAGATAAGATGAATAAACGCTTCGACGCTATCAACTCAGCCTATCGCGATGACATCATGCGCGTTAATATCCGCCAGTCGTCAGCCCATCCTATGAGTGAATTTTTGGGCACCATCCTTATTGTCATCGTCCTCTGGTTCGGAGGAGTATTGGTATTAAACTATCAGGCCCTTTCAGGTCCTATATTCATTTATTATATGGTAATGCTCTACTCCATCATCAACCCTCTAAAGGACTTTTCCAAGGCTGGTTATAACATCCCAAAGGGACTGGCCTCGATGGAACGCGTAGATAAGATTCTGATGGCCGAGAACGTCATCAAGGAGCCAGCTGCCCCACAGCATATTGCCAGCTTTGAGCACCAGATAGAATTCCGTCATGTATCATTCAAGTACGGCGAACAGTGGGTACTGAAGGATATCAACATCGTCATCCCCAAGGGCAAGACTATTGCACTGGTTGGACAGAGCGGTAGCGGCAAATCGACAATGGTCGATCTGATTCCCCGTTACTACGATGTTCAGGAAGGCGAGGTGCTCATCGACGGCATCAACGTCAAGGACTTAGGCATCCACGACCTGCGTCAGTTAATTGGTAATGTGAACCAAGAGGCTATTCTCTTTAATGATTCTTTCCGCAATAACATCTCGTTTGGTGTGGATAACGCTACCCAGCAACAGATAGAAGAGGCTGCCAAGATTGCCAACGCCTACGACTTCATCATGGCATCTGAACAAGGTTTTGATACCAATATCGGTGATCGTGGCGGACGTCTCTCTGGTGGTCAGCGCCAGCGTGTGTCTATCGCTCGTGCCATCCTGAAGAATCCCCCAATTCTGATTCTCGACGAAGCCACCTCTGCTCTCGATACAGAAAGCGAGCGATTGGTTCAGGACGCCCTTGAGCGCCTGATGAAGACACGTACCACTGTGGCCATAGCCCACCGTCTGTCTACCATCAAGAATGCCGATGAAATCTGTGTGCTGCACGATGGTCAGATAGTAGAACGTGGCACCCACGACGAACTATTGAATAGTAACGGCTATTACAAGAAACTCCATGAGATGCAGAGTTAAGTTCCTACTGAGTACCTATCTGTGGACACTGTTGGTGTTCATCATGGCCAAGATATCCTTTATGCTCTTTTGTCAAGAGGAGCATCCGTTTGCCCTTACCGACATGTGGCAGGTTGTATGGCATGGATTAACACTCGATTTATCAACAGCGCTCTACTTCCTGATTCTACCCTTCCTCTTGTCGATAATCAGCATCTGGTACTGGGCCAAATGGCTCACCTATATATTGCGTGGCTATTTCGTGCTGATAGCCATCGCCTTCGCCTTGGCTTTTGTGGCTGACACAAGTCTGTACCCGTTCTGGGAGTTTAAGCTTGACGCCTCATGCCTGCAGTATCTCGAAACGCCTACAGAGGCTATGGCCAGCGTATCGTCTGTCTATCTTGTTTGGCGTTTCTTAGCCATCGCTATTGCGAGCATTGTCATCTATGGTGGCTATCGACCGCTCATGCTACATACGGCATGTTGTTCTTCACGCCAGTGGCTGGAGCTTCTCGTCTATATCCTCACCATACCGCTCATTGTAATTGGTATCCGTGGTGGGCTGGATGAGTCGACCACCAATATTGGGCAGGTGTACTACTCGCAGAACCAGTTTCTCAACCACTCGGCTGTCAACCCCGTATTCAGTTTTCTGTCGTCGTTCGAGAAAACTGCCAGCAACATCGTCGACTACGATTTCTATACAGAAGATACCTGCCAGCAGCTGATGGCAGATTACTACACCACCACCTCTGTCGATACTGATACACTGCTAACGACCAACCACCCTGATGTCATCATCATCTTGATGGAGAGCGCCGGCGAGGTCTTCGCCAAGGGCATGCCGCGCCTGCAACAACTCAAGCAGGAGGGCATCAACTTTGCCAACTGCTTTGCTAACTCATGGCGCACAGATCGTGGCACCGTCTGCACCTATAGCGGCTATCCATCCTTCCCCACCTCATCGGTCATGAAGATGCCCAATAAGACACGTGCCCTCCCAGGCATCGCTTCTTCACTGCAGCAGGCTGGCTACGCGACCACCTATCTCTATGGTGGCGACATCAACTTCACCAATATGCGCAGCTATCTGATAGGAACCGGCTTCAGTCAGCTTATCTGGAAGGACGACTATAAGGACGACGAACGCAACTCTGCCCAATGGGGAGTGCGCGACGATATCACCTTCAAAACCCTGTTGTCGCTCATCAAGCACCCCTCAGACAAACCCCGTTTCATAGGCTATTCCACCCTCAGCAGTCATGAACCATGGGATGTACCTGTCAAGAAATACGACGACGAGATACTCAATGCGTTCTATTATCTCGACTCCTGCATCGGCGAGTTTATCGACCAGCTTAAACAGTCGCCCCAGTGGAAGAACACGCTGGTCATCCTGCTGCCCGACCATAGCTACGACTATGCAGGTGCCAACCAGACACAGCCAGATCGCAACCGTATCCCTATGGTTTGGACAGGTGGCGCCATCAAGAGTTCCAGACAAATCAACACCATCTGTAATCAGACCGACTTGGCAGCTACGCTGTTGGCACAACTGGGTCTGACGCATGACCAGTTCCGCTGGAGCCGCGACATACTCAGTCGTTCTTATCAGCACCCCCTCGCCATGCACACCTATCGCAACGGATTCTCCGTGACGGATTCTACTGGTTTCATGGCATATGATTTCGATGTCAATAGAATAGTAGCCGATAAAAGTACCGACAGCCAACGCTTAGAGCGTATCGGCAAAGCCATCCTACAGGCTACTACCAAAGATTTAAAGGAATTAGGAAAATGAAGCATATCAAACTACCCAGTCTTCTCATGCCCTTATACGCCACCCTCCGCAATCTGTTGGTGGTGTATGTGGTCTATTTTATCGCACGTATCGCCTACCTGCTGGTTAATTTCAGCTACTTAGGCCAAGGTCTGACATTCAGTCACCTGATGGAGATGCTGGGTGGTGGTTTGGTGTTCGACACCTCAGCCATCCTTGTCACCAATATCCCCTACATCGTTCTGATGTTACTCCCCTGGCATGGCAAGGAGAATAAAACCTACCAACGCATTTGCCGTATGGTCTATCTGTTTATCAATGGTATCGCACTGGCCATGAACCTCTGCGACAGCGTTTATTTCCAGTACACCATGCGCCGTACCACCAGTACGGTATTCAGCGAGTTTTCCAACGAGGGTAACTTAGGTTCCATTTTCCTGACAGAAACCCTGCGCCACTTTTATTTGGTGCTGCTCTTCGTGTTCATCATCTGGGCCATGTACAAGCTCTATTGCCCAACAGGTCTGCGCAAGCAGCAACTGCGTTGGCTCACCTACGATGCCAGCAACCTGTTATCGTTAGCGGTTTTTGCCCCCTTTGTGATAGCAGGCATCCGTGGTGGTTTTACTACTGCCGTACGTCCTATCACCATCTCAAACGCTAATCAGTACGTTAATCGTCCTGTCGAGGCCGCCTTGGTACTCAACACCCCATTCTCGATGTATCGCACCATTGGCAAAGCCGTCTTCGTGGTACCCGATTATTATGCAGATGCACAGGAGATGGCACTGGTTTATTCACCCATCCACGAGCCTGTTGATAGTCTACCCATGCAGAAAAAGAATGTGGTGGTACTGATTGTTGAGAGTTTTGGTCGCGAGTATATCGGTGCCTTGAATAAGAACTTAGAGAACGGACGATACAAAGGCTATACACCTTGTATCGACTCTCTCATCAGTCAGAGTATCACCTTCAGTCGCTCGTACTGCAATGGTCGTAAGAGTATCGATGGCATGCCCAGCGTACTGTCGAGCATCCCCATGTTTGTAGAGCCCTTCTTCCTTACGCCCGCCTCGATGAATCATGTCAGCGGTATCGCCAGTCTGCTGGCTGGCGAAGGCTATCAGACGGCCTTCTTCCATGGTGCTCAGCGTGGTTCCATGGGATTCCAGGCATTCTCTCGTGCCACCGGTTTCCAGGACTACTATGGTCGTGAGGACTACGATACCGACAAACGTTTTGGCGGTGATGCCGACTTCGATGGCATGTGGGCCATCTGGGATGAGCCATTCCTACAATACTACGCCACAAAGATGTCGGAGATGAAAGAACCCTTTATGACAGCAGTCTTCACGGCCAGCAGTCACCACCCCTATGTCATCCCAGAGAAATACAAGAACACCTATCCAGAAGAGGGCATCATCATTCACAAGTGTATCCGCTATACAGATATGGCATTAGGCAAGTTCTTTGCGACCGCCAGCAAACAGCCCTGGTTCAAAAACACCATCTTTGTGCTCACCAGCGACCACACCAACCTCTCCGACCACGCCTACTATCAGACCGACTTAGGAGGTTTCTGCTCACCCATTATCATATATGAGCCTGGGCGTACGGATTGCCAGCCAGAAATACAAGATAAGATAGCCCAGCAGATTGATATCCTACCCACCATCATGGGCATGCTCCACTATCCCGAACCCTACTTCGGCTTTGGTATCGATGTGCTCAACACCCCTGCTGAAGATACATGGGCAGTCAACTATCTCAATGGTATCTACCAATATGTAAAACACGGTCATGTGCTGCAATTCGATGGTCAGCACACGCGTGCCGTCTATGCATTGCAGGATTCGCTGATGCGCAACAACCTGAAAGGTAAGGTGGAACAGCAATCCCAGATGGAACGCGAGTTGAAAGCCATCATCCAGCAATACATGGAACGCATGACACAAGATCGGCTAACCCCCTAACCCTGCATAGCACTGCCAAATAGATACTTGTGATGCTTAGCCTTGAAACAGCTATCAATCCGCTTTTTTAGTCTTCTGGCAGTACTCGAACGGTGAACAAATACGGGCGTTTTACATAACTTTTCCAAATCGATAGCAGCCACAGCCTCCTGCACAGAAAGACCTTTCATATAGGCATTCACCATCAGGTTGCTGGCCATAGACACCCAATCTGATTTATTTCCCCAATAGTGACCTATCAGATCTTCGGCCACCTTCAGATTAGTTAACTCATAAAGAGCTATCGATAACGAATATTGTTCTATCACAATCCGTTCAGCTTCATCGTTCAGCATGCCATCACAAAGGGTTAGCGCCAAGCAACTGACTTCCTTCAATTTATCTCTGGGTATAGCTACTACACCTGCATTATACATATCGTGCTGTAATCCCAATGTGATACCACCATACGTATGTGCAGCCACCTGCTTCCACATACGCAGTGTCTTCGTTTTCATACTTGAAGGATGCCCTTCGTTCAGATGCATCATCCCATAACCTGCATCAAGTCGCTCTTTCAGGACTTTCAACGATCCGTAGAGGATAGTATCCGTATCCAGATACATGAGATGGTCATTAGGAAAATGGTTAGCCATATATTCTATGGCCTTAATCTTCACGCGCCAAAAGAAGTCCTTGTCTCCCTTCCACTCATTGATTATTTCGTCTGTTACCGGAATGGTTTCTACTCCACTACCCTTATAGAGTTCCGGATGTGTAGTCATCACAAATATGCAATCATCAGTCTCCAACTGCTTCTGGAATGTACGTATAGACAGATATGCTTGTACATGGTGAACTGGCTGCTCACCAAAAATCATATAGAAGATATTCATTATCCGTTTATTTTTCTATCAATAAATATGTCTGAACAAATCATCAAAATGCTTAAAGTCTTGGGAAGTTAGTTCCTTCACAGGATTCTCAATCCAATATAAGGGTGTTTCATGATACAACGACGCCACCAGCGTAAACGTACTGGGAGCACCTATCAGGTAGTGGCAATGCGACAGCAGACACAGATCCTCGCCTGGATTACCATCAGGGAACACCACCCGGCAATCGCCTAACTGCTCACGATAGTAGTCACGATTCAGTTTAGGGTCATTGCCACAGATATATACCGTTATCCTCTCATTTTCATGTAGCTTTACGAAGTTGCGAATCACATTCACATACTGTTCATCCGAATAGAAGAAGCGCCCACCATAGAACCGTACATAGTCACCTCGACGGATATGTACGCCCAATCGGATGCCCTCACCTAATAAAGGTTTTACCTGCTGCTCCACAGCATCATTGAAAGCAAAAAGCTCAATAATTTCCGGCTTGTATTTCAGAAAAGCATCATACCAGCGTGCCTCCCAACCAGTCACCATCAACAGTTTGCTTGTCAGCATCTGCTGCTCATGAGCGCGATAATCCCCATCCTTCTCATCGAAATGTAAGGTAGGAATCAGTCGCCATTTGGCAGCATACTTCGCAAAGGCATATGTCAGGAAGTTGTGATGCGACGTCTTACAGATATGGAAATACGGATACTTATAGGCGAAACGCATTGACATGGTTTGGCGTCCGTGTGCTCTGCCCCAGGCATAGAAGTGTCCGTACTGCAGGATATTATTGGCCATACGGCCTTTATCGTGAACAAAAATCATGCTTTACTCCTCATTTTTTGGTATTACTTTGCCATCCACCACTTTGAAACGACGTTCAAACTCTTCACGTGTACGCTTCCAGCGGTTATGACTCCAAAGCCAAAGTTCTGGTTGACGACGGATATTCGCTTCCAGCATCTGGTGGTAGATATCCGTTGCCTCAAACTCCTTCAACTGCTCCGGATGACGTGTAATCAACTTAAACTCGGCCTCATAGTATCCTCTCTTTGTCTGAGTCACCTCGAGAAAGAAGAGTGCCTGCCGATTCTTAATGGCGATACGCTCTGTACCAGTCATCACAGGCGTGTCGTGATTCAGGAACCAGCACCAATGGTGGATATTATTCCAATGCGGCACTTGGTCGCCGATATAGCCAAAAATCGTCAATTGGTTCTTCCGCTTATATTCAATGGTTTTGCGCAGGATATCCACCAAAGCAATGCACTCTGCCCCCCAACGCTGACGCTGATTCAACAGGAGCTTATCGAAGACGGGATTTTCGAGAGCATGATATAACTGGCCGCAATGCAACTTATCCGACACACTAAAAGGCAGCGAGGTAATCCATTCCCAATTGAAGGTATGCCCCAAATAGACAGCCACCGACTGTCCTTCCGCTGCACACTGATTCACCACGTCAGTCCCTTTAAATACCATTCTCCGACGTATTTGCTGCTCGCTCATTGTCATGGTCTTCACCAATTCCACGAAATAGTCACACAGGCGATGATAGAACTTACGCTCTATCACAAGCAATTCCTGCTCACTTTTCTCAGGGAATGACTCTGTCAGGTTCTTACGCACCACTCTTACACGATATCCTAACAGTTTATAGAGTATCAGGTAGATGAAGTCACTGAACAGATAGTGAACCCAGAATGGCAATAATGAGAACACATACCAAACGAATCGAACAATATAATACAATACTTTCATACGATGCTAAATATCAGAACTCAATTATCATCAGCGATACGAGCTTTCCCTTCATAGGTCAGGAGGTCATCTCGTTGATATTTATATGATGCAGAAGCCAGAGAGGCCTGCTCATCATAGTGATTAGAATGGACATCAAACAATCCACACATCAGCTCGTACAGCAAGTCGTTAGTCCAATAACGCTCGCGATTAGCCTTCAAGGCTTCAGCCCGTTCAGGGTGACACGCCAGATACTCGTCACTCATGGTCACGAACAGCGGAATACGCACATTTCCGAAACCATCAAAATTTGGTGAACGATGACGATCAGGTATGGTTGCATGGTCACTGAAATAAACCATAGCCTGTAAGTTCAGCTTCTCCGTGGCATATTCATAAATATGCTTCAAGAGTGTATCCGTATAATGGAGTGAATTATAGTAGTTCAATACATCGTCCTGCACATCAAGCTCTCCCCAAACCGTTGCTTCACTCGGATAACGACTCAAGAAGTTGAAATGACTTCCCATCAGGTGGAACACAACCAAGTTATTCTGTTCAGGATCCAATTCATCAAGAAAGCTCAAGAGAGCCTCGTCATATTGCACCTTGCCTAAATCCTCACTGGTCCACTTTGCCACATCCGAGGTATTTGCCACAAGGGTAATAGGCGTATCACTTGCTCCAAGAATTCCTTGATTACTAAACCAATGCACCTGATACCCTAACTGATGAGCCACATCTATCACAGAACACGAATCATAGAATTGTTTGCCATTGTACTGATTATATTCCGTCAACGACTTCTCCAACACCTGAACTGTATGCATAGTACAACTGTACGCATTGCGATAAATCACCGAATGAGTCGCATCCTGAGCCATTTCTCGCATCCAAGGCGTTGTATCATATTCCATAGACTTGAAAGCACTCATATGATCACGGGACCCCGACTCACCAACTACCAGAATGATTGTAGAAGGACGCTTAAATGGTGTCCCTAATGGAGTTACATGAAGGTCTTTTAATCGCAATTCCATTTCGGTCAGATATCGCTGGTTATTGGCCGCATATTCCTTTACATCCAACCACAATCTCACGATACCAGAACGCACTAACATTCCCCGACGAGGTTTAATGATATACCAGCCAAAGAATACCGATGCAACAGACAAAAGCGTCATCTCAACAGGCTGCACATTCCATAGCATAGGTGAATCGGCATTTACCACAAAAAGCAAAACCAAGAGCGAAACAGCAAATAGAGAGACCAGAACCACTTTCCACCACGGATAGGATTTTGCGAACTCTATCACTTCATTTGGATTTGTGTCATGCATCAGTTTCATGCCATTCACATCCACACAAGTGCCATAGAGCCCACCATACACAACCTGTGCCAATAGGATCACTAATACCACATACTCTATCAACGCGGCAACGTAACCAGCTCCAATAGTCCAAAGAGCAGCCAGTAATCCAAAGAAATACATGCCACATGATATGTCACCATAATTTTCGTAGTCAGGCGACGACTTACGATAGGTAATATGATAGAGCAATGGGTAGCATAGCGCCCACAGAAAGCCAACTATCCAAGCCGTAATGATGCCCAACTGAAGTGGATTAACACCAGCAACGACAAACGGTGCCCAAACAACAACAGTCCCAATCAGGAAGCGCCTTGTCTGCTGTCCCTTTGCATAACTTGCCATACCTTTATTACATGTGTAATAAATCAGGCAACTGGTAGCAAATACGAGCAAAACGCCCAATATATATGATAAATATAACATCATCAAACAACCTCTATTTTAGTCTTCCCAGATATTACGGATTTTTACATCGCGGAAGATAGTGAGAGCCCTTTTAAACATACTTCTGGTTACGTCTCTTTTCAGGGCCATTTTCGTATCGATTTGACTATTCCAAGGTTCACCACGCTGCAACACATCGCGCATAAACGAAGAAGAAGTGATGCCCCACTTTCTCAAGAACTGCGTACTGCCATCATTTTTTATAATGCGATGAGTTGACCGTGCCTCAAAATGATAGACACGGCTCTTATCGATGCCTTTAAATATTCTAACCCCCGCATGATAGAGCTTGGCAGAAAAATCCGGATCAGAATACATGCCAGGGCTATACTCTATACTGTAGCCTCCCACCAGATCCCAGAGATCACGGTGCACAATATTAGGCGGCCATGTTGCACCCTTCCAGTCACCATGCTCCAGCGTCTGATACTCACGCAACAGTCGTTCCTCGTCGAATGTATCCACACTCTCACCATAGTTGGCAGGTGCAATCACGCTCTTACAAAAGAACTTTCGAGGCTGTATGAGCGTTGAGGACAGGAAGAACATCTTATGTCCGATTGCCTTGATTTCCTCATAAAGTGCCTCATCCCAACCAGGACAAGTGTACATATCATCATTCATAAACAGCACATAGTCTGTCGTCACCAATGGTCTGAGACCGTTCAGAGCATAACACACACCAATATTCTTTTCCGAATGGGTATATTTCAGTCCTTCGGCCTTTACCCATTCTAGTGTACCATCACTACCGTCGTTTACATGAATCAGCAATTCATGTTCGTATGTTGAGTTCTTCTTGATACTCGCCACGCAGAGTTTCAGAAAATCCAGATTATTCCACGAAGGAATCAATATAGAGAACAAAGGTTTACCCATTTTTCCTTGATGATTTATCATTTCTAGTTCTTTTCTCGATAATCTTAGCAACTAACACAAACTGATAGAAGGCATCCATACCAGCATGCACCAATCCCGGCAGTCCGTCACGGAAGCCCATTTTCAGGATATAATTACGAAAGAATCGCCAGACAGGTCTTCCTATCAGCGCACCTAGGCCATAATTCTTTTCACCACGTTTCTGTTGTTCCCCATCAGTATAAGCATTGGTTTTTCGCACCAAGTCACCAATGGTCTCATCAGCCAGATGAATAAAACGTACATGTCTCAACGAAGCTGGGATTTTCTCTGTCCGTCCTTCCACTTTGGGAAAGGTATGCACATAAGGTGGCCACACCGTCCCCTCACGACGAAAGAAACGCAGCTGGTGGTCGTAGCTAAGACTTTTCGTATAACGGCCCATAAAACGGTTCAGGCGCGGTATATACAATCCGGCAGGACAATCCGGCTCTGCGATTCGGCGATACAGATAGTCACGCAACTCAGGTGTCACAATTTCATCGGCATCCACCACCAGCACCCATGAATAATCTGCCGACTGAATGGCGAACGTACGTGCAGGTTCTGCACTCTTATGGTCAGCCTTTGGGAAAGTCACGATCTTACAACCATATTGCCGAGCAATGTCAAGGGTTCTGTCAGTACTCTCCATATCGCATACCACCACTTCGTCAAAGTCTTTGACGGCCTCAAGCACCTGTGCTAAGTGCTCTTCCGCGTTACGGGTATTGATGACAACCGATATCTTGTTTTGTTCGTTCATTGTGGCGCAAAGGTACAAAAAAAAAGCCAAACAACTGTATTTTCCGCAAAATATTCGTATCTTTGCAGCATATTTTTGCAAGAATGCTGAAAAAAGAGTCCATATCCGAGGCATTACGCTTCTGCGTGGTAGGCGTGGTGGCTACAGCCATTCACTATGGTATATACTGGTGGTTACAGCACCATATAGAGGTGAACATAGCCTATACAGTGGGCTATGTCGTGAGTTTCGTAGCCAACTATCTGCTATCAGCGCGCTATACCTTTCGTGAGCGCACCACAGCCCGTAATGGTTTAGGATTCGTTGGCGCTCATGTGTGCAACTACCTGCTTCAGCTTATGTTGCTCAATATTTTCCTTTGGCTCGGTCTGTCGCGTTCTCTGGCGCCATTAGGTGTTTATGCCATCGCCGTGCCAGTCAATTTTTTTATGATCCGTTTTGTATTTAAACACTTCCGCCGTTCATGATTTCATCTGCCCCACTGATAGGTATCGATGCCAAGCGCATTGTGCGTAATGGCACTGGACTTGGTTCTTATGGCCGCACGCTGGTCAACGATCTGGCCCAGTATCCCCTGCGCCTTAACCTCTATGCGCCCGATAAGGGACGCGAAGACCTCCGCTCGCAAATCATTGCCCGCGAAAACATTGCTTTTGTTTATCCCACCTCACGCCACTTCAAATCTTATTGGCGCAGCCGCGGCATCATTTCCGATCTTGAGCGCGATGGCGTCCAGCTCTACCATGGTCTATCGGGCGAGCTCCCCATCGGCATCCGCCGCAGTGGCATCAAGAGTGTGGTGACCATCCACGACCTTATCTTCCTTCGTCATCCAGAGTTCTATCATCCCATCGATGTGCAGATATATAAGTGGAAGTTCCGTCAGACGCTCCGCGAGGCCGACCATATCATCGCCATCAGCGAATGTACAAAACGCGACATATTAGAATACGGTGGCGACCTCATCTCCGAAAAACGTATCTCGCTTATCTATCAGTCATGCTCGCCCCGTTTCGAGGTATCACCAATCGGCTCACCCGAGAACAGTCAGCGCTATATACTCAGCGTGGGGTCTATCGAGGCGCGCAAGAATGTGCTGCAGGCGGTACAGGCCCTATCCTATCTGCCCGACGAAGTTTCGCTGGTCATCGTAGGGCGCCACACACCTTATACCGATCGCGTATCGGCTTGGGCCGATCAGCACGGTGTGGCGCACCGTGTGCGTATGCTCCATGGCGTCAGCGATGCCGAGCTGCCAGCTCTCTATGCGGGAGCTGAAGCTTTTGTCTATCCCAGTGTTTACGAAGGTTTTGGCATTCCCATCATCGAGGCGGTGCGTTGCGGTCTGCCTGTGGTTGCATGTACGGGGTCCTGTCTCGAAGAGGCTGGCGGTCCCCACAACCTCTACGTTGCCCCAGGTGATGTGTTAGGCATGGCCGATGCCCTCCGCCGCTCGTTGAAAGGTGCTGATGGTCGTGAGCAGCGCATCCAGCTCAGCCAGCAATATGTCCGCCGTTTCGACGGCAATGATGTGGCAGGCCAAGTGGTCCAGCTCTACGAACGTCTGCTCAGAGCGTCCATCTGAACTGCAGATCCAAATCCGTTTGGGCGGAGTGAGCTATCTGTTGATAGCCACTTCCTATCTGCCCCCGGTCAAAGTAATCTGTAACACCCAGTTTAGCAGTTATCATCAGATGCCGCCCTATCTGTGCGCGTGCCATCAACCAATATCGCAACCCCTCACCGTAAAACTGCTGCATCGTGTAAGTATATAGCGGACCATTTTCATACAGATACACGCGACTAGCATAGCTGTCCGTATGGAAATAGCCTACGCCGGCATTCAGTCGCAGCCAATCACAAGTATAGGCCACATTTTCACTCAGCATAGCCCCCAGTTCCGAGTCGGCTGCAGCGCAATAACCGCCATCCAACTGCGTTCTCGCGCTCAACGACGTTGTAGCATATTCCGCACTCAATCGTACACGATGAGTCTTTTCCTTCACTCGCAGTCTGTAACGGGCTGTTAACTTCCAGTTGCCCGTAGTATGTAAACATTGTAACCACTGATCCCAAGAATAGCTCGAAGTTGTTTCACCATATCTGGCCCAAGGGAAATAGGCATAGTCGGTATAAGCTGCGAGTTGCCATTGGGGTGATAGCTGCCAGTTCACACCAAGATATATTCCACTCTCATTCTGTACCCGTCCACCATCACTATAGCTCTGAGCGTCGAGCGAGGTATATTGATAGCTATAGTAGCGCTGTAGTGCCATCACCTTGAGCCCGTTGTTCATGGATAAGCTGATAGTATTGATAGTGGCAATATGTCCCTGCTTATCCGTAGCCGTCTCACCATGCAGAGCCCATTTTCGCCCTGTATAGCCATAATCCACTCCCATGTTCAGGAAGTCAGTGCCTGCTGGCTTATAATAATTGTACAATTGTGTCAGATCCGGACTCAGCGTTCTGTCCAGATGGGTATAGAGCGCATGCAACCCAAGATGATACCGCCCTGCGTCGTATCTCAGAGCACCACCTGTTTTCAACACATGCAGATTGTGTTTCTTGGCCATTTCCGTCGCAGTACGATGATAGTCCGATGTCAGAATCGTGCGTGCCGTGCCGTCGGTGTTCAGCGTTGCATCCATTGGTGCATACGAAACGAAGGCTGTAGCCCGCAGTCCGCATCCCAGATTGAAGGTTGCGCCAGCCCCTTGCAGACTGCCAACGGTTCGCGAAGCATGGGCTCGCAGCGTATTGGTTGTACGTCCCAACTGCTGCAATATAGCAATCTTGCCCAGCGCAAAACTATTATTCATCACCAGTCCCATGCCCATCGCTACACGATAACGTCCCAGTACCAGTGTCTCCACAATTCCCCGTCCTCGCATTTCCAAATAGGGTGCATAGTAGTCGTAACCATATTGGTTTTTGTTACTGAAGAAAGGTTCCCCCGCATCTTGGGCTGCCACCAGTCCCAACTTTAGTTGGTCGCTCTTTGACAACTGATAGCGCAGCCAATGGCGGTAGGGGTAACCTAAATAGCCATTCGTATCACCTTGTCGCTCGTAGCATGGCACACGTACACTCCCTGTCAGTTCATGCTGCAGTCGCGACACCTTCTGAGACTCTTCACCCGCATAGAACAGGCACGCCAGAAGCCGTCTTAGTGGCGATTCTATCTCCCGTATCAATTGTAGCTCTGCCAGTGATTTCATCGCCCCATAGCGGTATCGATAAGCCATCAGCGCTTCCACCTGTTGCGCTGACAAGAAAGGAAGGGCTTCTAAATCCTCACGCGTTACCTTGTTGATGTCAAGAGGATGCTGAGCCAAGTCACACAGCAGGTCGTAAGTCTGCTGCCATGTTTCCGATTCCATATCTTCCGCTGTCATCACCTGATTCAAATACTGCTCCCAAGGTTGAGAAGTCCCTTGGGCATCTAAACGCATAACAGAAAGAAGTAGTAACACTAACAATAGCAGTCTCATGGGTTTATGTTATTTAATTGTTGTTGCAAAGATAATGATTATTTACGAAAATAAATGCAAAAAGCGCAAAAAAGTGAATGAGAATAAAAAAAATAGCATTACCTTTGCACCCGAAATGAGACAACATGCAATCATCGCATTACTCCTTTGTTCCTCCTACGCGTTGGCTCAGGAGGAGCAGCGGCTGACCGCTGAGCAGGTGCTGGCGGAGATGGACTCGCCCACCTTTGTGCCAACCGTCAAGGTGGGAAAGGTGCTCCATGAAGGTGACAGCATACAGTATATGGAGATGAACAATGTGTATGTGTACCCTCAGCTGACGTTTAAGAACAAACGACAGGCGCAGCAGTATATGCGATTGGTGCAGAACGTAAAGAAGGTTCTCCCCATAGCCAAGGAAGCGCGTATGATGCTGATAGAGACTACGGAGTATCTGGAGACTCTATCAAACGACAAGGAGAAGGCAGAGCATATGAAGCGCGTAGAAGAGGATATCTTTAAAACCTACAAACCGAAAATGAAGAAACTGACCTACAGCCAAGGTAAGTTGCTGATAAAACTCATTGACCGCGAGTGCCATTCGAGCAGCTACGACATGATCAAAGCTTTTATGGGCCCCATACGTGCAGGATTCTGGCAGGTGTTTGCCTGGGGATTCGGTGCCAGTCTGAAAAAAGAATACGACGCTCAAGGTGTGGACCGTCTGACCGAGCGTGTGGTACTCATGGTGGAGAGCGGACAGATTTGATTTTTCGCAAATAAATTTTGTTTTTTCATCAAAATTGTATAACTTTGCAGACGAAATAAATATCTATTGTGTGGAAAAAGCTGAGTTTAAATTACTAAATAGAATCCAAACACCTCAGGATTTGAGAAAACTGCAGGTGGACGAACTACCACAGGTGTGCGACGAACTGCGACGCGACATCATCGAAGAGGTAGCGGTAAACCCCGGTCACCTGGCTTCAAGTCTGGGTGTAGCCGAGATTACCGTGGCCCTACACTATGTGTACAACACACCAGAAGACCGCATCGTTTGGGACGTAGGACACCAAGCCTACGGACATAAGATACTGACAGGCAGAAAAGAACAGTTCTGCACCAACCGCAAACTGGGCGGCATCAAGCCTTTCCCATCGCCCGAAGAGAGTGAATACGACACCTTTGCCTGCGGCCATGCCAGCAATTCGGTATCGGCTGCCTTAGGTATGGCCGTGGCTGCTGAGTTAAAAGGAGAGAAGAAACGCCACGTGGTAGCGGTGATAGGCGACGGCGCACTGAGCGGCGGACTGGCCTTTGAGGGACTGAACAATGTATCGAGCAGTCCCAACGACCTGCTCATCATCCTGAACGACAACGACATGAGTATCGACCGTGCCGTGGGCGGCATGCAGAAATACCTGCTCAACCTGAGCACCAACGAATGTTATAACGCCTTTAAGTTTAAGGCCAACCGTTGGCTGAACCGCCACGGACTGATGAATGACGACCGTAAGAAAGGGCTCATCCGACTGACCAATGCCATGAAGAGCGCCATCTCACACCAACAGAACATCTTCGACGGCATGAATATCCAATACTTCGGTCCTTTCAACGGACACGACGTAAAGGAACTGGTACGTATCCTGAGCCAGTTGAAGGAGATGAGCGGTCCCAAGCTGCTACACCTGCACACCCAAAAGGGACATGGTTATGCGCCGGCAGAGAAGGATGTGACCATCTGGCACGCTCCAGGCAAATTCAATCCAGATACAGGTGAGCGCATCGTAGACAACGACCCTACTAAACCACAGAAATACCAAGACGTGTTCGGACATACGCTGCTGGAACTTGCCCAGCAGAATCCAAAGATTGTAGGCGTAACGCCTGCCATGCCCAGCGGCTGCTCGATGAATATCATGATGAAGGAGATGCCTGAGCGCACCTTCGACGTGGGTATCGCCGAGGGCCACGCCGTAACTTTCAGCGGCGGTATGGCTAAAGACGGGTTGCTGCCATTCTGTAATATTTACAGTGCCTTTGCACAGCGCGCATTCGATAATATCATACATGACGTGGCATTGCTGAACCTGAACGTAGTGTTCTGCTTTGACCGTGCCGGATTGGTGGGCGAAGACGGACCTACACACCATGGCGCCTTCGACTTGGCAGCCCTGAGACCTGTGCCCAATCTGACTATCTGCTCGCCACTCGACGAGCATGAGCTGCGACGACTGATGTACACGGCACAGTTGCCCAATAAGGGACCATTCGTGATACGCTACCCACGCGGTGGCGGTGAATTGCAGGACTGGCGCTGCCCATTAGAGGAGATCGAGGTAGGCACAGGACGCAAACTGCATGAAGGAAAGGATGTAGCCGTGCTGAGCATTGGTCCGATAGGCAACAACGTCACCCGCGCCATTGAGCAACTGTCAACTGACAATTGTCAGCTATCTATTGCACACTACGACATGCGATTCCTGAAACCTCTCGACGAGAAGATCCTCGAAGAGGTGGGACGTAACTTCAAACGCATCATCACTGTTGAGAACGGTGTAAAGCAAGGCGGATTAGGCAGTGCCGTATTAGAGTGGATGAACGATCACGGCTACACCCCAAGGGTACAACGATTAGGACTGCCCGACCACTTTGTGGAGCACGGTACCGTGAAGGAGCTGCAACACATCGTAGGCATCGACGAGGAAGGTATCAAAAAAGCTATACTGGAGAAATGAAGATTGTAATAGTAGGTGCAGGCGCCGTTGGAACACACCTGGCAAGATTGTTGTCGAGAGAGCATCAGGACTGCGTGCTGATAGATGCTGACGATGAACGTCTGGCAAAGATGAGCGAATATGACGTGATGACATACTGCGCATCGCCCACTAGCATCAAGGCGCTGAAGGAGGCTGGCGTGCAGCATGCCGACCTGTTTGTAGGCGTAACGCCTGAGGAAAGCACCAATATCAATGCCTGTATTCTGGCACACGCTTTAGGTGCCAAGAAAACCGTGGCACGTATCGACAACTACGAGTACTTAGCACCCAACCTGCAGTCATTCTTCAAGAACTTAGGACTCGACTCACTCATCTATCCTGAGGTGCTGGCTGCCATCGACATTAACAACGGTCTGAAGCTGTCGTGGGTACGACAGCGCTGGGACGTACACGATGGCGCACTGACACTGTTGGGCGTAAAACTGAGAGAACAAGCCGAGATACTGAACCAGCCACTGAAAGACCTGTGCGGACCTGATGATCCCTATCACATCGTGGCTATCAAACGAGGCGGCGACACCATCATACCCAGCGGACTCGACGAACTGCGCGTGGGCGACCTGGCTTACTTCATGACCACCAAGAGCTATATTCCCTATATCCGCAAGATTGTGGGCAAGGAGCACTATACCGACGTGAAGAACGTGATCATGATGGGCGGCAGCAAGACCACCGTACGTGCGGCGCTGACCACCCCCGACTACATGCACGTGAAGATTATCGAGAAGGACGCCAAGCGCTGCGAACAGCTGAACGAGCTATTGGAGAATCAGGACACCATGGTGATTCACGGCGACGGACGCGACTTAGGACTGTTAGAGGAGGAAGGAATCCGCAATACACAGGCCTTCGTTGCACTGACAGAGAATGCCGAGACCAACATTCTGGCCTGTCTCACAGCCAAGAAGATGGGCGTACGCAAGACCGTGGCCATGGTTGAGAACCTGGACTACGTGAGCATGGCCGAGAGCTTGGACATCGGTACCATCATCAACAAGAAGACCATTGCCGCCAGCCATATCTACCAGATGCTACTGGATGCCGACGTAAACAACCTGCGCTCGCTGATGATGGTTGACAGCGAGGTGGCTGAGTTTACAGCTGCAGAGGACTCGAAGGTGACCAAGAAACCCGTGAAGGACTTAGGGCTGCCATTCGGAGTAACGATTGGTGGACTGGTACGCAAGGGACAGGGCATGCTGGTAAACGGAAACTCACAGATCGAGGCAGGCGACTCGGTGATGGTGTTCTGTCATGAGCAGAAATTAAACAACATAGAGAAATATTTCAAGAAGAATACGATATGGTAAACTTCCGTATCATCAGTAAGATCATAGGCTCACTGCTCTTCATCGAGGGACTGTTTCTCTCGCTATGCGCCCTGATGTCGTTCCTCTATCATGAGGACGACCTGATGGCCTTTCTCGTATCGTTATTGGCAACTTTCGGTAGCGGTTTCTTCTTTATGTACCTGGGACGCGACTCCGACAACAGCCTGAACCGTAGAGATGCCTACCTGCTGGTGACTGCTGCCTGGGCGGTATTCTCGTTCTTCGGCATGCTTCCCTTCCTGACACACGGCTGCATCACGAATATCACAGATGCCTTCTTCGAATCCACTTCAGGCTTCACCACTACAGGCGCCTCGATTATCGACGACGTAGAGATACTGCCCCACGCCATCCTTTTCTGGCGATCGCTGACACAATGGATTGGCGGCTTGGGAATCGTATTCTTCACTATCGCCATCCTCCCGTCGCTGGTAGGTGGTAGCGTCAAAGTGTTTGCTGCCGAAGCTACCGGACCTATCAAGGCAAAGATGCACCCACGACTGACCACCACTGCCAAGTGGATCTGGAGTATCTATGTGATTCTCACCTTGGCATGCGGACTGGCATACTGGGCTGCCGGCATGAACTGGTTTGAGGCGCTGAACTACTCGATGACCACTACAGCCACTGGCGGATTTGCTATACACAACGAGAGCACGGAGTACTTCCACTCACCCACTATCGACTACATCTCGATCACGTTCCAGTTCCTATCGGGTATCAACTTCACCTTATTATATATCAGCATCATCAAGATGCGCGTAAAGGCCCTCTTTACCAACTCAGAGTTCAAACTCTATCTCGGTATGGTGGCAGGCGCAACCCTTTGGATCATGTATCTGCTCCTGACGCGTATGGACTACGACCTGGAGCACGCTTTCCGTAGTGCTCTGTTCCAAGTAGTATCGTTTATCACCACCACAGGTATGTTCAACGAGGATGCCGGCACCTGGCCCCATATCACATGGGTCATCTTAGGCGTGGTGATGTACTTAGGCGCCTGTGCTGGTAGTACCAGTGGCGGATTCAAGTGCATCAGAGGCGTGATGCTGCTGAAGGTGATCCGCAACAACTTCCGCCAGATACTGCACCCCAACGCTGTACTGCCCGTGAAGATCAACGGCATCAGCATTCCACAATCGAAGCTGGTGGCGCTATTCGCCTTCTTCACACTGACCATGCTCATGACACTCGTCACCGCCACCATCATGATTGTGGCAGGTATCGATAATACAAATGCTATCACCATAGCCCTCAGCTGCGTAAGCAATGTCGGCCCCACCCTCGGCACACAGATTGGTCCCGTCATGTCGTGGTCAGTCCTACCCGAGTATATCAAGTGGATTCTCTGTCCGCTGATGCTGATGGGACGTCTGGAAATCATGACGGTACTGGTGCTGTTTACACCTAGTTTCTGGAAAGAAAATTAAACTAACAACTATTATTATAACGAGAACAATGTACAAATTTGAACCACTGCTTAAGCAGACGCTCTGGGGAGGCGACAAGATTATCCCCTTTAAGAACTTAAAAGATCAACTGGAAAACGTAGGCGAAAGCTGGGAGATTTCAGGTGTTAACAACAATGAGACCATCGTAGCCGAAGGACCTGACAAAGGTAAGAGTCTGAACGAACTGGTACGCGAGCAGAAAGGCCAACTGGTGGGCGAAGACAACTACCAGCGCTTTGGCGACGAGTTCCCATTACTCATCAAGTTTATCGACGCACGTCAGGATCTGAGCATACAGGTACACCCCACCGACGAGATAGCCCATCGCCAAGGCAAGAGTCGTGGCAAGACCGAGATGTGGTATGCCTTGGAGTCAACACCGGGCGCACAACTCTACAACGGACTGAAGCAGCAGATCACACCCGATCAGTACAAGCAGATGGTAGCTAACGATACCATCACAGATGCATTAGCTCGCTACGAGGTGAGCGAGGGCGACGTGTTCTTCATCCCTGCAGGACGTATCCATGCCATTGGCGCTGGCTGTTTTGTGGCTGAGATCCAGCAGACCAGCGACGTGACCTACCGTATCTACGACTTCAAGCGCAAGGATAAGAACGGCAACTATCGTGAGTTGCACACCGAACTGGCGGCTGAGAGCATCGACTACACCGTACTGCCCAACTACCGTACCGAATACGAGCGCACCAAGAATGTGGGTGTACAAGTGGCTACATGTCCCTATTTCACCACAGCCGTGTACGACCTGACTGAGCCCATGACGCTTGACTACTCAGAGCTCGACTCGTTTGTCATCCTGATTGCAGTCAAGGGCGAGGGCACCATCAAGGCTGATGGCGAGGAGACCACTTTCCGTATGGGCGACACCATCCTGCTGCCAGCGACTACTGGCGAAGTCAAGATCGAGGGCGAAGTAAAGTTCTTAGAGACGTTCGTCTAAATACTGACGGATGTCGGATTGCAGGCGTTGGAATTGTTCGCAACTCATGTAGCCCGTATTTTTCTTAAGCATCGACTTAATGTCCTGCAGCGAGTTTTCGTAGCAGGACATTTCATTTCGCTTCTGCGTACGATGAGCCACTGCATGATAGATCTCGTTCTGGCGCTCCTGGCGCAGCTGGTTACACACCTTCGACAGCATGGGCGACACCACGGTATCAAACAGATGGTGTCCCTGTATATATAAATAGGTGGTCTGTGGCGTTACCCCCAGAGCACGGATATCGTCCTTGGTCTGCAGATATTCATCCTTGGCATCTGGGAACAGGCGCTGCAGTTCATTGACCTTGGTGCGCACCTTGTGCTTCAACTTGTTGATAGAGGTAGCAGGATTCTGCACACTGAATCCGCCTGGATCGGCTATCCGACAGAAGTCGGTGATGGAGAACCTGGGGTAGTTGCCATTGCGATACACCATGATACTCCACACAAACAGCGGGAAGATGGCCTCGGAGAACTGCAGGAAATAGTCGCGGAAATCGAAGATACGATGGTCGTTGAGCGTCACTGACACACAGACATTATGCAACGAAGGGGCATAGCACTGGTAGTTCTCGATGGCATACACGTAGGTATGGAATACATACGGACTCTCTAACACACGACGCGACTGGTGGGTGCGCCCCTGAATAAGATAATCGTAGTCGGCATCCACACAAGCTATCATATCACGCCCCAGCGGCTCGCCTTCAAGGAAGTTCATCAGGACTGACTTCTTACCACGTGTAAGGTTGATTTTCGAGGGCAGCATCACCTCGAAATAGCGCTTATCGTTCTCGAAATCAGAGAGTACCGTTCGCCAGAAGTAGATATCATCATAGCTCTCGACATAGGCCACTATCCTACGTCGTGCCTTCTTGGAGGTCAGTGCATTGGCCGCCTCGAAATACTTGCTATTCAGATTATCCCTCAGCCTATTTGGCATAATTGTCAATTATCAATCATCAATTGTCAATTAGACCGTGATATCGCTCACTTCAGTTACGGAGTCAACCCAGCCATTCATGACGATAGCAGGCGAATGGGTGGTGAGGATAATCTGTACGTTGGGATTCAACTCGATACAGAGATCCACAAGGCGTTTCTGCCACTCGAAATGCAGCGATACCTCAGGCTCGTCCATAAACAGCACATAAGGCTCGTTATCCTCCACCAACACAGTGAGCAGGATAGCTAACATCTGCTTCTCGCCACTCGACAGCTGGTAGGGCAACAGCACCTCGCCTATCTGCGTGAAGCGGAGCTCGTTCTCTGTACGGATAATTTTCTTGCCAGTATCGCGAAACAACTCGTCGACGATATCCTGGAAGCGTGTCTTTTTCTGTGATAGTTTCTGGGCAGCATCGGCATTACCAGCCTGAAGCTGTTCGATAATGCGATTGCCTATATTCACCTGATAGTCCAGGTATTTGCGCTGGAGGTTGTACAACTGGATGTCGAGCAGCGAACCACCACCCACACCCGCAAGCGCAGAGAGTGCCTGACGGAGGAAGCCCTCGCCCTCAGTAAGCGACTGCTGCAGGTTGGAGTCGAGCGAGCGGATCATGTCGTAACGGATCCACTTGGCATCCTCGGGCACCACATCCAAGCGTACTCCCTTCAACATGTGTGAGGGGAACTCGCCGCCAGCAGCCAATCCCTTCACCACCTTGTTGAGGATAGTACTCTTACCCACACCGTTAATGCCACTCAGGATGTTCACCTGACGGTTCAGCTCCCACACGATATGTTTCTTCCCGCTCCACAGCGAGTCAATCTCTATTCGTTTGATATAATCGGCATATTTAGGCATAGGCAATGGGTATTAAAAGATGATAACCTTATTCGATATCAATAACGCGCGACTTCATAGGCTGGCGTTTCTCACCTGGATGCCAGAAGTCGTAGAGGGCAATTTCGAATACCAGGTTGGTGTAACCTGGAATACTATTGTAGCTACTGGCACCATAGCCCAGCGTATAGGGGATACGAACACGCCAGCGATCGCCAATGTGCATGTGCTGCAGGGCTGTTGAGAAGCCATCCACCCACGACTGGCCATCAGCGGTATAGGCACGATCCCACGAAAAATCCTTCTGTGTATAAGTCTGGTCGAAGACCAATCCTTCCGGATAGGATGTGGTGGGGATGTAATGCCCACGATAAGCCACACGGCAGGTATCAGTATAGAGTGGCGACTCTGTACCCTCGCCTTCCTCAAGCACCTCCACATAAATATAGTCGGAGTTGGTCAAGCCCTGAGCCGTAGCATCCTTGGTATAAGTCAGAATCTTCTGATAGCTGGTGTTCTTGGCCCACTCAGTGATGACAGCCTCGTTCTTCTGCTCCCAGTTACCGAACTCATCTTCCTCAGTAGTATCTTCGCTGCACGATGATACCATCCCCACAAGTGGGAACAGTATCACGCTCAGCAATATGTATTTCCAATTCTTCATTGTTTACTGGAGTTTCTTCAGCAATGATGCGATGCTCACCTTATCCTCGATGATAGAGTTCAGATCGCTGATGTTCACACGCTCCTGCTCCATAGTGTCGCGGAAACGCAGAGTTACCTTACCATCGGTGAGGGTGTCGTGGTCTACTGTTACGCAATAAGGCGTACCGATGGCATCCTGACGACGATAACGCTTTCCGATAGAATCCTTCTCATCGTACTGGCAGTTGAAGTGGAACTTCAGCTGGTCGATAATCTCACGAGCCTTCTCGGGCAGACCGTCCTTCTTAACCAGAGGCATCACAGCACACTTAACAGGAGCCAGAGCTGCGGGCAACTTCAGTACGGTACGTGTCTCACCATTCTCGAGTTTCTCCTCCTCGAAGGCGTGGCACATAATGCTCAGGAACATACGGTCAACACCAATAGATGTCTCGATAACATACGGTGTATAGCTCTCGTTGGTCTGAGGATCGAAGTACTTGATGCTCTTGCCAGAGAACTTCTCGTGCTGCGAGAGGTCGAAGTTGGTACGAGAGTGGATACCCTCAACCTCCTTGAAGCCGAATGGCATCTTAAACTCGATATCGGTAGCAGCGTTGGCATAGTGAGCCAGCTTGTCGTGGTCGTGGAAACGGTAGTTCTCAGCACCGAAGCCCAGGGCCTGATGCCACTTCATACGGGTCTCCTTCCACTTGGGGAACCACTCGAGCTCTGTACCAGGCTGTACGAAGAACTGCATCTCCATCTGTTCGAACTCACGCATACGGAAGATGAACTGACGGGCAACAATCTCGTTACGGAAAGCCTTACCGATCTGTGCGATACCGAAAGGAATCTTCATACGACCGGTCTTCTGCACGTTCAGGTAGTTCACAAAGATACCCTGAGCGGTCTCAGGACGCAGGTAAACCTTCATTGAAGCATCGGCGCTGGCACCCATCTCAGTAGCAAACATCAGGTTGAACTGACGTACATCGGTCCAGTTCTTGGTACCGCTGATAGGATCCACGATCTCCTCGTCGAGGATAATCTGCTTGAGGGCCTCGAGATCCGGTCCCTGCATAGCCTCAGCATAGCGGGCGTGCAGGTTGTCGCGCTTCTCCTTGGTCTCCTTCACGCGCTCGCTGGTCTCCATGTACTTAGCCTCGTCGAAGCTGTCGCCGAAACGCTTGCGAGCCTTCTCCACTTCCTTCTGGATCTTCTCGTCGTACTTGGCAATCTGGTCCTCGATGAGCACGTCAGCGCGATAACGCTTCTTAGAGTCACGGTTGTCGATCAAGGGATCGTTGAAAGCATCTACGTGTCCTGATGCCTTCCATATGGTGGGGTGCATAAAGATGGCGCTATCGATACCAACGATGTTCTCATGAAGCATCGTCATAGCCTTCCACCAGTACTGCTTAATGTTATTCTTCAACTCTACACCGTTCTGTCCATAATCGTAAACGGCTCCTAAACCATCGTAAATCTCACTTGAGGGGAATACAAAGCCATACTCCTTACAGTGGCTTACGATCTTCTTAAATACATCTTCTTGTGCCATAATAAACGTTTATTTTGCTATTTTGGGTGCAAAGATACACAAATAAATCGAGAATTGTTCATGGTGGATTGATAATTAACAAAAAATCAGAGAAAATCCCCGCCATCTGGCGAGGATTAATCTCTGTTAATTAAAGAGATAGCGTATCGTGAACATAATCTGATAAGTAGACTGCAGCCCCAGGAAGTCAGTATAGGTGTGCAGATGGCGCTCGCCATTAACCGTGTTATAGGTGTATTTTCCCTTACTGTACGAGAGTAGCGCTGTTTCGCTTATCTGCTTATAGAGGCCCCACTTCTTGTTGAGGAGATTAGGCAGGTTCAGAATATCGACGCCTAACTGCAGAGTGTGCTTGGTCTTACCGAAGTCGAGACTCATATCGTGCTGGAACTTGAAGTCAATCTGATGGTGCCAAGGCATCTTGGCGCCACCACGCTCAGCATACTGACCTGTGCGATGCTTCAGATAGTCGTCCTGCTGGATATAAGCCCAGAAGTCGTCGCGCTGCATATCGGCAGTATAAACCTGATGGCCATCATATACGCTCTCAGCGAAATCCCAACTGTCGAGTTCCTTACGCGAGGCAGGCACATAGATCAGGTTGGCAGGTGCCAAGGCATCGTTGTTCACATTTGCCGAGAAGATATAGCTGTAACGGCTGAAGGCATACTCGGTCAGGAAGCCATACTGGTAGCCATCATAGATGAGCGAGAAGTGCGAGCTGGCACGCTTCGACTCCTTGAGGGTATAGCTGGCTGAGAGCAGCAAGCGGTTAGGCGCCACATAGGTGGCATAGCCCATCTCGTTGTCGTTGACCGCATTCACCGAATTGCGGTAGTTGTTATAGGCCGAAGCCACCTGGTTGCCGATACCATCGGTATAGGTCTTGGCTTTCGACAGGGTGTAACTTCCCGAGAGATCGAGACCGAAGTCGAACTTCTTGCGCAGCTGAGCTGTCAGCGACAGATAGTAGGCCTTATGACCAGCGTTCTCGAGCACGTAGGCCGAGTAGTTGGGATTATAGTACGACATACTGTGGCGCACATCGCCGTGACCTAAGTCGATGGTAGAATGCCCGTCCCAGTAGATATCGCGATTGGCCACCACCACAGGGTTGATATCACGGTTGTAGATTCCCTCGATGGTGAAGTCGATATCGCCAGGCAGTTTGGCATCGAGTGCCAACGAGGTCTTCCACGTCTTGGGCATACGCAGATTGTCGCTCAGAATCGTAGCGCTGCTGGGGATGGAGATCTTACTTTGGGCTTTAATCTGCTGCAGCATATCCTGCTGACTGGTGGTAAAAGTGGGAATATTGCCTTTGGTTTGCGAGGCGATATACGAGGTCTGTCCCATACCCGAGTTGCCCACTGCCGAGATGAGCCATACGAACGGTAGGCGACCTACGAAGATACCCGAACCGCCACGCAGTATCAGGTTTCGCTCGCCTGTGATATCCCAGTTGAATCCCACACGCGGCGAGAACGATATGCTGGCCTTGGGCACATTATCCGTACGGAAGTGCTGTCCGCCAAAGTAGTTTTTATCTGTAGGCGGCAGATCGCCCAAGTCATAGTATTCCTTATTGAAATTATTCTTCAGACTGGGATAAGATGGCAGCTCGAAGCGCACACCTAACGACATGCGGAAACGATCGGAAATACTCCAATTGTCCTGCAGATAGAGCGACCACTGGTTGGTACTCATCTTTGCCACGAAGTGAGAGTGGTCGTCGCCATTGCCGTAGGTGATACCAAACAGGCGGGTATGCTCGGGGGTAAACACGCTCTTCCAGTCGCCAGCAGCCACTTGTTCGGGAGTAGCTTCAAAGGCATAATAACCGGCACCAGCCTGGGCATAGCCGTTAGCAGCCCAGTCGTTCTCGAACTGCAAGCCACCAAACAGGTTGTGCTTACCCAACTGGATGTTCACCTCGTCGGTAATCACGGTATTTTTAGTCTGCGCCACATTGCCATAGGTAAACAGGTCGCCAGTCAGCGCCCAGTAAGGATAGTGGCCCTGACCATCGCTCATCACGATTTCAACCACAGGCACACCTACGCCATACTCGTTGCTACGCGGCTGGTCCTGATACGAATAGGTGCCACGCAGGGTGTTGTGCAACTTGCCGAACTTGCTGTTCAACTCGGCAGCTACCGAGGTGAAGCGGAACTCGGTCATATACCTGCTGGAGAGCGACGACATGCCGTAGTCGGTATTGCCACCATACGAGTTCTGGTTGCCACCATATATAATAGAGGTGCGATTGCTGCCGATGCTGCGCGAGGCCGAGGCAGGATTCGACTCCTTGCGGTTCGACTTCGTGAAGCGGACGTTCAGCTTATGATTCTCGTTGATGTTCCAGTCGATACGAGCCAGAATACGATAGGCAGGCGTCTTCAGATGATAGTCCTGCCAAGGACCTGTGGTAATGCCGTAGGTGTCCTGCAAGAACTTCGACAGACTCTCCAGCTCGCCAATCCTCGGACGACGGTTGATAGCCGAATAAGATGCAGAAGACGTAGCATCAGTACTTGCCAACACTGCCGGACCAGCCGTCACGTTATCCTCGTACTCACCGTTAATAAAGAAGAAGAGCTTATCCTTGATGATAGGACCACCGAAGCTCAAGCCGAAGGTGCTGTTATGCCCCTCCGACACTGGCAGTTCGGCATTGCGGATTTTCTTACCCTTCAGATCTGAACTGGTCAGGAACGTATAGGCCATACCCTTAAAGGTATTGGTACCGCTCTTGGTGACAGCGTTCACACCACCACCTGTAAATCCACTCTGGCGCACATCGTAAGGCGTCACCGAAACCGTCATCTGGTCGAGTGCCTCGAGCGAGATAGGCGTGCCACCGCCAGGCAGCGGACTGGGCTCCATACCAAACGAGTCGTTGAACGAAGCACCATCGATAGTCACAAACGACTGGCGATAGTTTCCACCACCGATAGCCATTCCGCTGGCCGAGCTCGATTGCGGTGTCATCTTCATGATATCAAGCATAGAGCGGCCGATGTTAGGTACAGCAGCCATCTGCTGGGCGTTCAGATTTGTCACGGCGCCACTGCGGTCAGAGCGCATCGTGTTGTTGGCCTTTGCCGTCACTACGATTTCCTGAATCAGCTCCGTTCCTTCGCTCAGCGTGGCATCTACCACAGCGTTCTGTCCCAGCATCAGCTGGATATCGGTAAACTTAGCTGTCTGGAAGCCGATATACGATATTTCCACCTCGTAAGGGCCACCCGCTTTCATGCCAGTTATCGAGTAGTGGCCCTCGATATTTGTCACAGCACGATAGATGGCTCCCGATGGCACATGCTTGGCCGAAACGGTAGCGCCGATAGCCTCCTCGCCATCAGCCATCACCACGCCAGTAATACCCGACGTAGTAACCTGAGCCACAACAGAAATCGTGAATATCAGAAGGGTCAATAGCAATGTAGATAGTCTTTTCATCATTCGAACCGGTTTTTCGTTTATACTATTGCGGCAAAGATACAAAAATATTTGATAGGATGCAAGTTTTTAGGTCAAAAGTTTAAGATTGTATTCATTTCAGCGCCAATACTTACGTTAAAGTACTGTAGTCCTGCCGTAAGAGGACTGGCGTACTTCCGTAAGAGGACTGGAGTCCTCCCGTAACAAGACTACAACACAAATGAAGTATAAATGATATTTTCGCAGAATTTTGCGAAAACTACTCAACACCTCACTTTATTTCTCGCAACCCTTTTGTAGCAAAGGCTTTCAGGCGAGTGAGGTGTTGAGTGAATAGTTAAGAAACACCTCACCCAACGCCAAGCCTTTGTACATAAGGCATTCAGGCGATTTGGGTGAGGTGTTGAGATGTTTTCAGGGAATTCTGAAAATATCGACTAAAGCCCCCAATCGGAGATAATGTCTGCTTTGCTCTTCGACTCGAGTTTCTCTTCCAGTTCGTCAGCCAGATTGCAGAAGAAGTCGATACCAGTCTTCTGCTCCAACTCGTCGATGCTAACCACATAGCCACTCAGAGGGTCGCCCGACTTATCAACATTCAGATGCTCAGCCCAGAAGCCCAACATCTTCTGACCGCTGGAAGTCTTGGCATAAAGTGCCATGAAGAAGTACTTTGGCACAACGTGGTTACCGATGGTCTTACCAAGAATCTGGTCGGTCTTGTCGATGGTACCTCCTTTACATACGAAAATAGTATCACCATCAGCCAAAGCCTTACCCCAGTTGTTCACCTGGGTCTCCATCTTCTGCCACAACTTACCGTTAAATTTAGCAACCATTGGCAGGATATTGGTCATATAGTAGGTCTGCTCATTGGCATCCTTGCTGTTCAGACGGTCCATTGAGGGGCAAATATGACCCTTTTCATAATAAGCATCAGTTGTACCAGGATAGTAGCTCTTACTCAACTCGTTGGTCAGCTGCTGCTGTTCGCTCTTGGCCACATCTGGGTCAAACGCCCAAGGATCACCACTGGGCCAGAGGCTTTTACGTGTATTACCATTGGTAGCTACATTCTTCTTGTTCAGGTCATAGCATGTCCAACGCTGAGCCTTGATACTACTATCCCACTCTACTGAATAGGTAACGCCGTAATTGGTTGTTGTATGCGTAATGACCTTAGAACCTGATTTGGTCTTTGGCATCTCCAGACGAGCCAGGAAGACATTCGACGACGCATCGTTCTTATTGGTATTTCCAACTGTTACTGAAGTACCTGGATCGGGAGGTGTTGGTGGCGTATCCGGACCATCACTGCCACCACAAGACAGCAATGCTGCTATCAAAAAGAGATAAAGAATCTTATTCATATCTATTGAAATTTTAAAAACGCCGGAATGTCGCTCTCCGCAACATCCCGGCGCCATGAGTTTTGATGAATCTATCTTTGAAGATTATTCAGTCACACCATTTAAGCTGTAAATGTAAGCCTTCTTACCAGCAGTCTCATAGGTTGTATTATTATACTTGGTAAGCTGTCCGTGGATGATTACCTGATCACCTACAGCAATCTGGGTATCGCCCTCAGCCCACTTCTTGTTACCAAGGTAGTAAACCTGATAAGCCTCGAAATCCTTAGTCAGATCGTCATTATAAACGCCATCATCAGAGATCCAGAAGCTAGCATTACCATACTGAGTTGTGAAGTACTGCTCTACGCCCTTGTTTACATGAATCTTAGAAACCTTACCAGCTACATATACATCACCTTTCCAACCGTTATCGATAGCAGCCATAGCACCAGCGATGTTGAATGGAGATGTGAGCGAACCGATACCATTAGCATCGCTCTGTACACCATTGATCTGGTAGATGTATGCTTTGTTACCAGAGGTCTCAGCAATGCCATTATAAAGTGTCAACTTTCCATGGATAATAACCTCATCACCCTCAGAGATCTGAGCATTACCATCAGCCCACTTCTTGTTGCCAAGCCACAGTACGCGATAGCACTCGAAGTCATGGCTCTGATCAGGAACCAGCTTATTCTTCTCGTTTACAGAACCTTGATACTCTCCATCATCAGAGATGCAGAAGGTTGCATTTCCGTAAGAACCGAACTGACCATTATTCTCAATCTTAGATATCTTACCCTTGATATAGAAGTCGTTGGCAGTTTCACCACTCAATGTCTTACAGTACTCGAGAGCCTGTGCTACAGTGAATGGATTTGTCAGAGTACCAATCAGACCGCCCTGACTTACAGTAGTCTTAACAGTAGATGAAGAAGAACCTGACTTAGAAGTGAACTCAATCACACCAGTACGTGCCTGCTCTGCATCGTTGGCAGCAACATGGAAGACAACGTTAGTGGTAGAGTCGGTCTTCAGAACAGACTTAATGCTCAACCAATCCATTGCATCATCAGCAATCTTGATAGATGGACCATCGCCACTAACGTTGAGGCGAACAGTGAAGTTACCCCCCTCGTAAGAGAGAGCCTGAGTATCACCTTCCTCAATCTTAACCAGCGACTTAACAATCTTAATAACAGTAACGTCAACCAGCTCTACAGTACCATTGTAAATAGTCTTAGGACCTTCGATGGTTACAACATCGCCAGGACCGAAGCCCCAACCGTTAGAACCGCTGATAGGATAAGCACCCTTGTTACCCTTCTTATCGAGAGTACCATATACATATACATTACCAGTACCATCGTCGATGTGCCAGTTACCGTACTGGTTATCTGGGTTATCCACACACACACCAGTTACACGATAAGTCTTAGCCTCAGGACCAGCAAGAACCTCTGCACAAGTAGCGGTCTCAACAGAAGCAATACCTTGAATGATATTGATGCGCTGAGTCAAATCGCCACAAGTAAGAAGCAACTGGGCTGTACGACCTTCTGCTGCATCAGCAGAAAAAGTGATTGTAGACTTTCCCTCATGACCTTTAATATGGTAAAATGCGGTTGGTTTATCTTTACTATCCAAGATAGCTTCTTTTTCGACATCACCATCAACGCTAATCCAATCAGGCAGTGGGGCTGAAATACTTTCCTTTTCACCAGCACTATTAGTGATGGAAATTGTCTGACTCTCAGTAAAAGTCCAGTCTCCTTTGGCCGTTATTTCGATAGATGTTGAGCCTCCGTTGGTTGGAAGAGCTACATATGACTGCGATACACGAAGACCATCAAGATAGGTGGCATCCTTATCGTCAGAGCAGCTTGTAAACATAGCAGCAACAACTGCTACGAGAGACGGAATGAAATATTTAAGTTTCATATTGTCTTACCTTTAATTAATTAGTTGAAATAATACTTGATACCTACAGAAGCATACCAGCACTGACCAAGACCATAGTTGGTAGCCCAAGCCGAAGTATTGCCATTAATTGCCTTAGGAGTTGAGAAGGTTGCATAACCATCAGCGTCAACGCCCTCATACTTCAGGCAGCGAGCCTCTGTACCAATCTCAGGATTCAGATACTTAGCAACACCCCATGAAGAGTTGAAGAAGTTCAGAACATTCTTCACATCGAAGGTTAGCTGCAGCATGTGCTTGGTCTGACCTACGTTGAATTTGAAGTCGTGCTTGTAACCGAAGTCGATACGGTGTACCCATGGAGAGTAAGCACTGTAAGGCTCTGCATATTCACCCTGATGCTTGCTCAGATAACCGTCGTTATGAACGAAGTCCATGAAACGCTTAGCGTCGTCGTCTGAAACGAAACGGAACTCCTTATTAGCAACCTGCTCATCGGTAGGAATATAAATAGCATCGTAGTTATAGCCATCACCATTCATATCGTTAGTCAGCATCCAGCCATAGCTGTTTCCACCATGCCAAGCCTCGTAAACGAAGTTATAGTGGTTACCGCTCTTGTCGTGAATAGTAGCAGAAGCAACTACACGATCGGGAGTTACATACTGAGAGTTGTGCAACTTGATATTGTTTGGACCCTCAGAAGTAGGAACGTATGTGAATGCAGATTCAGCATTAGAACCAGGCATACCAGTGATCTCCTTAGATACAGTGTGAGTATAAGCAGCCATCAAGCTGATCCAGTCAGCAGGCTGTGCCTTCAGCTCTACAGTAGTACTCCAACCATAACCCTTGCTGGTATTCTCAAGCATAAAGGCCTTTGTGCCAGTACGGAAGCCAGTAGGATAGATAGGACGGTTGTCAACACCGTTGAAGCGTGCGAAACCACCTACGTTAGGAATAGCCCAGTCAGAAATAGTTACACCATTGATAGTCTTGTTGAAGATACCCTCAACAGATACAGAGAATGGGAAGTCGACAGGAATCTGATAGTCGACAGCCAAAGAAGTCTTCCATACCTGTGGCATCTTAAACTTAGAGTCAACAGCTGAGATTGAAGAAGGAACAGTACCGTCCTCAGGAGAAACTGTTGTAGGATAGCCCATGCTCTGGAGCTTGTTGATCATTTCGCTGACACTGGTCATTGGACCACCCTTGAACTGATCAAGAACATCAGCAACACTTGCATACTTAGCTTTAACCTCAGCAGGCATATTAGCATACTTCACGCTTGGACCGATCTGAGCCTGATACTGTACCAGACCACCGTTGGTAGGCATGTTGGTGAAGAATACCAGAGGCAGACGTCCAGAGAAGAGACCAGTACCACCACGAACCTTCAGGCTCTTGTCACCAAATACATCGTAGGTGAAACCGAGACGTGGAGAGAAGGTGATGCTGTTCTTAGGCCACTTACCTGTATCAATGCTACGACCGCTATAGTCAAGAGCCAGGATAGCAGCATTGGTCATCAGGTCGCTATTGTTGAAGAACAGACCATCAACACGCAGACCGTAAGTGAGCTTGAACTTATCGTTAACGTTCCACTCATCCTGAGCATAGATACCAGGACGATTGAACTGTACACGAGCAGCAGGCTTTGACTCGCCATCGTAACCGTAGGTCAGACAGAACACCTCAGGTGTGCTGTTGAACAGAGCAGCTGCGTCGAGTACACCATTAGTGTACATATCGTCTGTGATGTTGTAACGATAGTAACCAGTTCCGTTACGCATGTACTGGTTGTCGGCCATCTGATGCTCGAAGCTGATACCAGCCATAATCTTGTGAGCACCCATGTAGTAAGTTACATCATCCTTGATGTTCCAGATAGTATTGTGAACAGCGTTATTGTATGTGAACAACTCATAACCCAGAGCCATGTAGTTATCGCCGTCCTTGGTAATATCGATGTGTGGGAACTCAGAAGAGTTGGTACCACGAACGTCGTCGAGCTTAGAGATAGTAGCCAGGAACTGGTTAGACAGATTGTCAGTGAGGCGGCTATTCAAGTCGATTGACCAAGAGTGAACCAAATTCTCCATAGAGTACATGGTGTTAGCGAAAGCCATAGAATACTGAGACATACGGGCACCCGACATACGTGTACCACCGTCCATAGAGGTAGCGTTAGGACCGTTCCAGATGTTGTTCTTAGTATAGTTATAGCGAACTGCCAGATGGTGTCTGTCGGTGATATTCCAGTCCATACGAGCCATCAACTTGTAATTGCTCTCATCGGCAGGGAAGCTGGTCCAAGAACCAGTATCGTAACCATACTTGCTGGCGACATACTTGGAAACGGCCTCCAAATCAGCGTTAGTTGTACGAGAGATGTAGTTGGTAGCATCAGCTACACCATCCTCAGAACCTCTCCAACGGTTAACGATTGAAGGAATCTTTGACATTTCACCGTTTACAAAGAAGAAAAGCTTGTTCTTAATGATTGGGCCACCCAGAGTGAAACCATAAGTAGTGGTCTGAGCCTTCTCACGCGCACCTGTAATCTGCTGACGCTTCACAGCATCACCACGCATATTCTCATTCTGGTGATAAACATAAGCGCTACCCTTGAAGGTGTTAGTACCCGACTTGGTAATAGCGTTCACACCACCACCGATGAAGTTGGTCTGACGAACATCGTAAGGAGAGATAACCACCTGCAACTCCTCGATAGCATCGATAGAGATTGGGGTACCACCACCAGGCAACTTGTCAGAAAGACCGAAGTTGTTGTTGAAGTTAGCACCATCGACGGTGAAGTTAGCAGTACGACCATCAGCACCAGCGAAGCTCATACCATTACCTCCATAAGGAGACAGACGTGTAACGTCGGTAATAGAACGGCTTACGGTTGGCAGATTGGTAATCTGCGAACTGTTGATGTTAGTAGCTGCACCCGTCTTTTCAGCAGCGAACTTAGAGGCCTTACCACTTACGATAACCTCTGCCAGCTCAGTAGCATCCTCAGTCAAGAACACTGAGAGATTGTAAGTTTCAGCCAGCTGGAGGGTAATACCCTTGACGGTTTTTGGCTGGAAACCAATGTAAGAGATGGTCACGTTGTAAGGACCACCAGTACGCATACCATTGATCGAGAAACGACCTGTGGTATTAGTCACTGCCGTGTAACGAGTACCTGAAGGCTCGTGTACAGCCACAACTGTAGCACCGATGACTTCCTCGCCATTCGCATTGTCGAGGGTCACCTTTCCAGCCATACTTGAAGTTGTGATTTGCGCCATCAATGTTAACGAGAATGTCAACATTAATGAAACCAGAAAGAGCAATCTTTTCTGCATAAACTAGAACTGTTTTAATTAAATAATTAGCGGACTACGTCCGATTGGTTTAAAATTTCGGTGCAAAGATAGGAAATTTTTCCGATTTATTGTTCTAAATCGGAAAATATTTTTAAAATTGGTAAAAACTCTTGAGAAATGTTAAGCCTCGTCGTCGAGGTCTTCAAACTCAAAATCCTCGAGATCTTCGATCTCATCCTCGTCAATGTACTCAATATCCTCATCTTCGCCCTCGTCGGCAAGCTCCTGAGCAAAACGGCTCATATCCTTGTCGCGATGTACCAAAGAGTCCTCCGAAGTGATGGCATTGAGCTTATTGCTTTCAGCGTTCAGCTCGTTCCACAACACATCCTTCAGCTCGTCGAGACCATAACCAGTGACGGCAGAAATAAAGACCACGGGGAGATCCTCAGGCAGGCTCTCCTTCAGCATTTCGATGAGTTCCTCATCAAGCAGGTCGCACTTGGTAACAGCCAAGACGCGATGCTTGTCGAGCATCTCAGGATTGAACTGCGAGAGTTCGTTCAGCAGAATTTCGTACTCACGCTTGATGTCGTCGGTATCACCAGGTACCATGAACAGCAGGAGCGAGTTGCGCTCAATATGGCGCAGGAATCTAAGTCCCAAGCCCTTTCCTTCCGAAGCACCCTCGATGATGCCAGGGATATCGGCCATCACAAACGACTTGTTATCGCGATAGCCAACGATACCCAATGAGGGTTCCATCGTGGTAAAAGGATAGTTTGCAATCTTGGGCTTAGCATTCGACAGCGATGAGACCAAGGTAGATTTTCCTGCGTTAGGAAAACCTACCAAGCCTACATCAGCTAAGAGCTTCAATTCGAGAATAATGGTCATCTCCTGCATGGGCTCACCTGGCTGTGCATAGCGGGGAGCCTGGTTGGTAGAGGTACGGAACTGGAAATTACCCAATCCACCACGACCACCTTTCAGGAGCAACACTTCCTGACCATCGTATGTAACATCGCAGACGTACTTACCTGTTTCGGCATTATAGACCACAGTACCACAAGGCACATCGATGTAAACATCTTTACCATCAGTTCCATGACACTTGTCGCGACCACCATTTCCGCCGTGTTCGGCAAAGATATGGCGCTCGTATTTTAAGTGGAGCAGCGTCCAGTAGTTATGGTTGCCACGCAGAATAATGCTGCCACCCTTACCACCGTCGCCACCATCAGGACCACCGTTGGGATTATACTTTACATGACGCAAGTGCATACTGCCTTTACCACCCTTACCGGAGCGGCAGTAGATCTTTACGTAGTCTACGAAATTTGATTCCATTTAGATATTGTCAATAACCTGGCAAATGTCTGCAAAAATGCGGTCGAGCTCGCCCAGACCGTCGATATGAAAGTGAACACCCTCCTGCTTATACCACTCGATGAGAGGCATAGTCTGAGAATGGTAAACTACGAGACGCTTCTTGATGGTCTCCTCATTGTCGTCGGCACGACCGCTCTGCTGTCCGCGCAGGATGAGGCGCTTCATCAGTTCGTCCTCAGGCACATCAAGCTCGATCATAGCAGCCACCTTGTCGCCACGCTCGTCGAGCATTTTCTTCAGAGCCTCGGCCTGTGGAATGGTACGGGGGAAGCCATCGAAGATAACACCCTTGCTGTCGCGTCCGAAACTATCATAAACAGAAGCAAGAATGCTGACCATCAACTCGTCAGGAATCAGCTGTCCCTTCTCGATATAGCCGGCAGCGGTCTTACCCAGCTCGGTACCGTTCTTGATTTCACCACGAAGTACGTCACCAGTTGAGATGTGATTCAGTCCGTACTTCTCAATCATCTTATCACTCTGTGTTCCCTTGCCTGAGCCGGGAGCACCAAAAATAACGATATTCTTCATTATCCTGATATTTAGTTTTGTTTAAGTTGCTACGTTTATTCTACAATGGTATATATATCCTTCAAACCTCTGGCCTGCTGATCGTAGTCGAGACCATAGCCGAGAATGAAATCATCAGGAATGCTGAATGCCACATACTCCGGATGGATATCCTCCTTCAACTTGCTGGGTTTCAAGAACAAAGTGCAGATATGAATGGATTCAGGGTTACGGGTACCCAGCGACTCAATCATCTGCTTCATGGTGAGTCCGCTCTCCACAATATCCTCCACGATAATCACCGTACGATTAGTCAAGTCCTCGTTGATACCAAACACTTCCTTGATCTTACCTGTAGAGGTAGTTCCCTGATAGGAAGCTAATTTTACAAACGATATCTCGCAAGGGATAGTCATCTCACGAATCAAGTCGGCAGCAAAGATAAACGCGCCGTTCAGTACGCCTAACAACAGAGGATTCTTACCTTCCATATCCTTACTGATCTGCTGGGCAAGAGCCTTTACACGCTCCTTGATCTCTGCCTCTGGAATAGAGATTTTAAACGATTTATCCTTAACTTGAATGACACTCATACGCTGAAAGAATTAAAAATTTGTGCAAAATTACAAAAAATCTGCCAAACTCTATCATTCATTAGCAATTTTTTCGTATTTTTGCACCATTATGAAGATATTTACGAGCGCACAAGTCCATGAATTGGACAAATACACCATAGAAAATGAGCCCATTAAGTCTATCGACCTGATGGAGCGCGCTGCAAAAGCCATAACTCAAGCCATCACCGATAGCTGGAGTGTGAACACGCCTGTGATTATCTTTGCAGGACCAGGCAATAACGGTGGCGACGCGCTGGCCGTAGCCAGAATGCTCATCGACAAGGATTACGATGTCCAAGTCTATTTATTCAACATATCCAATCACCTCTCTGAAGACTGTGATATCAATAAGCGTCGTCTGATCGAAAAACGGTCGAAGGCGCTGATAGAGGTGATTCAGGAGTTTGAGCCACCACAGCTGGAAGAAGGCATGCTGGTGGTTGATGGTCTGTTCGGCACAGGCCTCAACAAGCCTTTGGCAGGCGGATTCGGTTCACTTGTAAAATACATCAATGCCTCGCCAGCTCAGGTAGTGAGCATCGACGTGCCTTCAGGACTGATGACGGAGGATAACACCTACAACGTCAGGACCAACATCATCCATGCCAACCTGACGCTGACGCTTCAGATGCCCAAACTCTCGTTCCTGTTCCCAGAGAACCAGATCTTCATTGGTAAACTGAAGGTGCTCGACATCCGACTGAGCAAACAAGGCATGAAAAAGATTGATGCCAACTATACGCTACTCGAAGAGAGCGACATACGCGCGCGACTGCTAAAACGTGATCCATTCGCCCATAAAGGCAAGATGGGAAATGCCTTGATCATAGCTGGCAGCTATGGCATGGCAGGCGCCTCAGTACTGGCCACCAAGGCCTGTCTGCGCGTAGGTGTAGGCAAGGTCACCACCCACACCCCTAAGCGCAACAGTGCCATCCTGCAAGTCAGTGTACCTGAGGCCATTATCCAGTTCGACAGAGAGGAGACGACTTTCTCTGAGGCTGTTGACACAGAGGGATTCAACGCCGTGGGCATTGGTCCAGGCTTAGGCACCAGCGAACAGACAGCTATCGCTATCATCGCACAGCTACGCCGCACCCAGTGCCCTATCGTTGCCGATGCCGACGCCATCAACATCCTGGCCACCCATCGTGCTTGGCTGCAGCAGCTGCCCAAGGGCATCATCTTGACACCCCACCCCAAGGAGTTCGACCGCATGGAAGGTCATTCGAACGACAGTTATGAACGACTGATGAAAGCGCGCGAACTGGCAGAGCGCATACAGGGCTACGTGGTACTGAAGGGGCACCACACCTCACTCTGTCTGCCCGACGGACATATTATCATCAATTCTACAGGCAATGCCGGCATGGCAACAGCAGGCAGCGGCGATGTGCTGACAGGTATCATCACCGGATTGCTGGCCCGTGGATATAATCAGGAAAACGCTTGTATCGTAGGTATGTACCTGCACGGACTGGCTGGCGATATTGCCGCTCGCGAATTAGGCGAGGAGAGCGTCATTGCCAGCGACCTGATACAGAACTTACCCTACGCCTTTAAAAGACTTAATGAATGAATAAATTATCAGTAATGATTATGGCCTTGCTGCTGACTACAGGCAGTATGAAGGCCCAGACAGTTATCAGTTCATACAAACCAGGAGTTACCAGCGAGGGAGCAGTGTATTACCTGCCCAAGACCGCTATCCGCATCACCTTCCAGATAGAGAAGACCACCTACACCCCTGGTGAGTTTTGTAAATATTCCGAGAAATATCTGCGTATCAAGGACGTATCGCCTACGCCATCTACCAAGTACCGACTGATGGCCGTCAGTCAGGAACCGTTTGCCGTGGCCGATACCTCGAAGTGCTTTGCCGTGAAGTTCGACGCCAGGACATCGGCCTGCAACGTCAGGCTGTCCGACGACGGTATCCTGCTGGCTATCAACAGAGACATCAAACAGCAGAAAACGCCTCAGGCCACAGCCCCCATCAAGGCTACGCCCATCACCAAATCGCCCAAGTCATACCTGAGCGAGGAGATCCTTTCAGCAGGTAGCACCGCCAAGATGGCCGAACTGACAGCTCAGGAGATTTATGAAATCAGAGAAAGCAGAGGTATGCTGGCTAAGGGACAGGCCGACTTCATGCCTAAAGATGGTGAGCAGCTGCGATTGATGCTGCAGGAGCTGGATACACAGGACCAAGCCCTGACCAGTCTGTTTACTGGTGTCACCACTTGCGACACCACCAGTCACACCATCACCTACATAGTTGACAAGCCCATCAAGCGTGACGTACTATTCCGCATCTCGCCTGAATTCGGACTGGTTGACAACGACGACCTCTCTGGTACACCTTATTATATTAATATAGAGAATCTGAAGACAGTTGCCGAGCCAGCACCTGCTGACCCCAAGAAGGCCGTCAAGCCTCAGCAGGCAGGCATCTATGTGAACATTCCCGGCAGACTGCGCGCCACTATCTTCGACGCCAAGAACCAGATTCTGGCCAGCGAGTTCCCTGCCGCACAGTTTGGCAATGTAGAGTTGCTGAGCGGCGCCTTGTTCAACAAGAAATATACCACACGCCTCTTACTCCACCCCCTGACAGGAGCGGTAGAGAACTTAGAGGCAGAACAGCCCAAATAAAACAGATGTAAAAAGCTGATTCAGGTACTACTTCTCTGAGAAGAGTACCTGAATCAATGTCTGCCCTACTGCTTGTAGGGTATTTTTATCGATATGCGCCATATCATCATTGATGGTATGCCAGGTAGGTCCAAAGGTGCTCTGCGCACAATTGGGATAGTGTGGGATGATATCGATGGTAGGGATCTTAGCCTTCGTGTTGACAGGCAGATGATCATCAGTAACACCCCCGCCTATCTGACCAGGGAAGAAGCTACCATAGCCAACAACCTGTGCAGCGCGCCAAACCTTATCCACAATATGACTGGCATACTGTACCGACATGGCCTCCTTATAGAACTGTGCACCCTGACCGCCTACCATATCAAGCAGAATGCCGAAACGGGCCTTATAGCCTTTCTGATGCAGGTTGGCTGCCCAGTACTGAGACCCAAGAGCCCATGAGTCGCCCTCGTAATCATTCTCCTCCCACTGAGGCACGCCCCAGTCTTCAGTATCAAAGCAGATAAAGTCTACACCCAGCTTCAAGGTGTCCTGCGACAGCAATCGAGCCACTTCGAGCATCACTGCCACACCCGAAGCACCATCGTTGGCAGCCATCACAGGCGTTTTCCAGTTGGCTTCATCAGGATCATTATCAGCCCAGGGGCGACTGTCCCAGTGGGCACAAAGCAGAATACGGTCTTTCTGTTCCGGACGATAGCTGGCAATGATATTGGTGCTCTTGAGCGGGGTTCCATCATAGCCCTTCAGCACCGTCTTCTGAGGCGTAACAGTCATCCCAAAGCCCTTGAACTTCGAGATAATCCACGCTTCGCAATCATCGTGTGCCTGACTGTTCATGATACGAGGACCAAAATCGCACTGAGCCTGACAGTACTGATACGCACTATCTGCACAGAAAGCAGGACCAATAGGCTGCATTGACACAGACTCATCAGTGGTCTGTTTCTTCAGATTACCACAACTCACTAAAAGTAAAAAGGTAAAAAGGTAAAAAGGTACAATCCTTACCAACCTCATTACTTTTGCTATTTTATTATCTCTCATTTCAAATTTTACTTTTTTTCCCTTTTACCTTTTCACGTTTCTCTGTACCTCCTCCATCACACGCAGGAAGTTTCCACCCCAGATCTTCTGGATGTCCTGTTCGCTGAAACGGCGCGCCAGCAATCTGCGGGTAAAGTTAATCAGCTCCGACGAATCAGCCAGACCACGAACGCCGCCATCGCCATCAAAGTCGGTACCCAGCCCCACATGGTCGATGCCCATCACGTCGATGGCATGCTCTAAGTGAGCCATCACATCGTTGATGGTTGCCTCGCCGTCCTTCTTCAGGAAACCATGATAGATGGTAGTCTGCGCCACACCGCCCTTAGCAGCAAGGGCACGCATCTGGTCGTCAGTCAGGTTACGTGGATGATCACAAAGCGCACGGGCAGAAGAGTGGCTGCACACAATAGGCTTGCTACTGATTTCCAAAGCCTGATAGAAGCTCTCCTCGCCAGCATGACTCATATCGACCATCACGCCCAGACGGTTCATCTCTTTGATGACCTGCTCACCAAAGGCACTCACACCATGGTGGGTATGATTGGTTTTAGAAGCCGAATCGCAGATATCATTATCGCCATTATGACAAAGCGTCATATACACAATGCCTCGATCCACAAAGTGCTGCAGATTCTCCAGTTTTCCATCGATGGCGATACCGTTCTCTATGCCCAGCATGATACTCTTCAAACCTAAGTGTTTGTTCATCCACAGGTCGTGAGGCGTGCTGGCTATACGGATATAATCACTGTTCTGACTGACAATCACCTCAATCTGATCGAAGATATCGTCGGCAAAAGCCGTAGGATTAACCGTTGGCTGTGGCAGATAAGCCACCATGATGGTAGCATCCTGACGACCTTCTGTCATCTTATGCAGATCGACAAGAATCTTGGAATCACGATGATCGAAATGAATTCCTTGAGGGAAAAACATCGGGGTATCGCAATGGGTGTCGAGTGTCAGCACACGATCATGCGTTCTGTGGGCTTCATGAAAGCACTTGGCCTCGCCCACCAGCCACTGGAACAAGGGCAGACCATCAGCCATACACTCCGGATGCCACTGCACACCGAGTATCGACTTGAACTCACTGCTCTCCATCGCCTCAACAATTCCATCAGCCGACTTGGCTACAACCTTGAACTTGTCGCCGGCTTCCGACACTGCCTGGTGATGGAACGAGTTGACCATCAGGTTCTCATGGCCATATATGCTGTAAAGAACCGAATCTTGTTCAATCTTCACACGATGGGTTGCCTCTGAACGGTCGGCATCCTGCGAATGTTTCACTGTAGCCACATCGCTGATATCCTGACGCACCTTTCCGCCTAAAGCCGTAGCTAACGTCTGGATACCACGACAGATGCCTAACATCGGGATCTGACGGTTATAAGCCAAACGGGCTATCAACAGTTCAGGAAGGTCGCGCTCCTGATTGATACCATGAAGCTTAGGTGAGGGGTCCTCACCAGCCCATAAAGGATTAATATCGCCGCCTCCACTCAGAATCAGGGCGTCGATATGCTCCAGGGTGTTCACAATCACATGTTTATCAGCTACAGGTGGTATCACTACAGGCACACCACCCGCCTCGACTACCGACTGGTAATAGCCGCGACCTAACTTACAGGTCAGGTCTTCGTAATTACCAGTGATACCGATTATTGGACGCTTCTCAGCCTCTGGGAAGTGAGCATACACATCACTCAGATGCGACTGAAGGTCAAATCTGTTCATAGTTTCTTATCGTCTTCGTCGAGTACGATAGGTATCTCACGCTTCAGGCTCTGCTCCAGAGAGATCAGGGTTTCTGTGGCTACAACACCAGGAATGCCCTGCAGTTTGCCGTTCAACAGTTCCATCAGCTGCTCGTTGTCCTTGGCATAGAGCTTTACCATCATCGTATACGGACCAGTAGTAAAGTGGCATTCCACTACCTCTGGAATATGTTGCAGGCGCTCTACCACCTCTTTATACATCGATCCCTTTTCAAGGGTGATACCTACATAAGTACAGGTAGAATAGCCCAGACTTTTAGGATTAACATCGAATCCACTACCAGTAATCACATCAGCATCAATCAGGTGCTGAACACGCTGGTGAATGGCGGCTCTTGAAACATTACACTCTGCTGCTACATCCTTGAAAGGAATACGCGCATTCTTGGATAGGATACTCAATATCTTCTTATCCAAAAAATCAATTTTTTCCATGATTTTCCCCTTTTGGTTACATTTTGTCAGCAAAAGTAAGCATTTTAATCGAACAATGCAACTTTTTTGGAGAAAAAATTAAAAAAAGCGTGTCACTTTCGTGACACACTTACTTATTTCTTTGTTTTTTTCTGACTTTTGGTGTTTTTGCCGGTTGTCGATGTCTTACCATCGATTCCAACAAGCTCGATATCAAAAATCAATGCGCTGTAAGGCTTGATCTGACCTGCCTCACGATTGCCGTAAGCCAGCTCGGCAGGGATGTAGAGCTGCCATTTTGAGCCAACAGGCATCATTGTCAGTGCCTCGGTCCAGCCCTTGATGACATCAGTGGGACGGAACTCAGCAGGCTTGTCGCCATGATTCTTTGAGGCATCGAACACAGTGCCATCAATCAGTCGGCCCTCATAGTTCACCATCACCTTATCACTCAAGGTAGGCACAGCGCCCTTACCCTGTTTCAGCACCTTGTACTGCAGACCGCTGGGCAGGGTAATCACCCCATCCTTCTTGGCATTATCAGCCAGGAACTTCTTACCAGCGTCGCGGTTGGCGCCATAGAGTTTCTCTTCCTTCACAGCCTTGGCCACCTTGGTCTTCACCATGTAGTAGCTTTCAGCATCAAGCACCTTGCATACAGAAGTATCCTTCAGCAGTGCATCTGTGAATCCACGATAGAACTTTGCGGTCTCGATAGAATCAGAAGAGCCCTCGAAGTCATGCTTAACACTGGGGAGTACGCGCTCATTTACCTGATTAGCAATCTGAATACCCATTAGATAAGCCTTCTGACGTGCATCGCCCTCGGCCTTGGCAGCCTCCTGGAATCCACGTACGAAGTCGGCCATATAAGCGGTATCCACCTTCTGCTGGAGCAAGAAAGGAATAACACTGCTACCAACACTCATACCAGCTGTATAACTGATAGAGTCAGAAACAGACTTCAAGCTGAAAACCTCGACAGCAGGCTTCTGCTGCTTGACTACCTTCTTTTTCTTGGCAGCATCTATAGATAAAGATGCACCCGCCACAAGGGCGAGTGCAATAATCATAGTCTTTTTCATTTACTTCTTAGGATTAACCTCGAGCAGTTCGATCTTGAAGATCAGAGTTGAGAATGGGTCGATGTTACGCTGAGCACGCTCACCGTAAGCCAGATCCTGAGGAATGTAAACCTCCCATACAGAACCAGCAGGCATGTGAGTCAGAGCCTCAGTCCAACCCTTGATTACCTGGTTAGCACGGAATGTAGTAGGCTCACCACGCTTGTAAGAGCTATCAAAGATTGTATCATTGATCAGACGACCCTCGTAGTGTACCTTTACCAGTGAAGTATCAGCAGGGATAGCACCTGTACCCTCCTTGATAACCTTATACTGTACACCGCCGGGCAGAGTCTTCACACCGTCCTTCTTGGCATTAGCAGCGAGGAACTTCTCACCAGCCTCCTTGTTAGGACCGTAGGTCTTCAACATCTCCTTAGCCTTGATTTCCTGGATCAGGCGCTGAGCAACCTCCTGAGCAACCTCGGGAGTCATCAGACCCTTCTTACCAGTTGTACCACTGATGAATCCAGCCAGGAAGTTCTTCAGAGAGATTGTCTTGGTAGAATCCTCACCGAATACCTCGTGGTTGATACCCTTGATCATACGGTTAGAAATCTGCTGACCAATCTGAATACCTGCATAGTATGCAGCCTTCTTCTTGTTGTCACCGGCATTGGCACCCTCGTTCAGACCTTTGATGAACTCAGCCATGTAAGCAGTATCTACATCGAGACTACCAACGAGATACTCTTTCAGACCCTGAGTCTGAGCCATACCAATAGCGTAGCTCATGGTGTCAACGTCTGTCTTCAGACTAGCTTTAGGAGTTGAATTGCCACATGCGGTGAAACCAGCAGCAGCGATAGCCAGAACGGCTACAATTGATAACTTTTTCATTGTTTTCTGTTATTATTTTAAACTACTTGTATTAACTCTACATCGAAAATCAGAGCTGCGAATGGAGGAATAGAAGCACCAGCACCACCTTCACCATAAGCCAAGCGGTAAGGGATGAAGAAACGGTACTTAGCGCCCTCCTGCATGAGCTGAACACCCTCGGTCCAACCAGCGATTACCTGCTGGAGTGGGAATATAGCGGGCTCGCCACGCTGATATGAGCTATCGAATACGGTACCATCGATCAGTGTGCCCTCGTAGTGGCACTGTACGGTATCCTTTGCAGATGGCTTCTTACCGTTACCCTCCTTCAGCACCTGATACTGCAGGCCGCTGGGCAGGGTGATGACTCCATCCTTCTTACTATTCTCAGCGAGGAACTTCTCGCCAGCCTCCTTATGTGCCTTTCCTTTCTCGGCACGCTCAGCCTGGAGCTTCTGCTCCTGCTTCTGGAAATATTCCTGTACAATAGTCTGAGCCTCACGGTGTGAAACCTTCAACTCATTGCCCTTCAGCACATCGTTGATGGCCTGTGCAAAATCCTCGGCACTGATGTTCTCAGCACCCATCTGAGACAACTGCTGACCAATGCCCAGACCTAAAGCATAACTTAACTTATCCATTTCTATTTATTAATAATGTGTAACCTTCTAAAAAATCGGCTGCAAAGTTACACTTTTTTTCTTATTCCGATGCATTATAATTGCTAAAATTTCTTTTTTATATCAGAAAAGTTGTATTTTTGCAACATCAAACTTAAAAATCATTCTTATGAAAAAGATCGTTGTGCTTACAGGTGCTGGCATGTCGGTAGAAAGCGGACTGAAGACTTTCCGTGATGCCGACGGTTTATGGGAAAATTATCCCGTTCAGAAAGTAGCTACTCACGAGGGGTGGCTGGACGACCCTACACTCGTCACCAATTTTTACAATATGCTCCGTAAAAAGTGCTGGGGCGTCAAGCCCAACGAAGGACATAAACTGGTGGCTGAACTCGAGAAGAACTACAACGTGACAGTGGTGACACAGAATGTTGATAACCTGCATGAAATGGCAGGTTCCACCAAAGTCATCCACCTGCACGGCGAACTGATGAAGGTCTGCTCCAGCCGCGATGTTGACGATCCACGCTACCAGATCCAGCTCACCCCTGAGAACTGCGAGATAGAACCAGGCACTAAGGCTGGCGACGGTTCGCTGCTGCGCCCGTTCATCGTCTTCTTCGGCGAGGCAGTGCCTAACATCACCGTGGCTGCCGAAGAGGTACAGGAAGCCGACATTCTGATTATCATCGGCACTTCGTTAGTGGTCTATCCTGCCGCAGGCCTGCTGCATTATGCCCGTCCTGGCGTACCCATCTACCTGATCGACCCTAACCCCGTGAACGCAGGCGGTCGCGTCACACAAATCCAAAAAGGCGCCTCCGAAGGCATGAAAGAGTTAGTAAAAATTCTCTAACTGGTTTGCAAATGAAAAGTACCTGGAAAACAATTGCTCTCCAGGTACTTTTCAAAATAACCCGTTTTTACGGATTTTTCTTTATCCTCTATCCTTGCGGATAAGCTCTAAGAGCTTCTCTACAGCCTCCTCCTCAGGGATATTCTTCTCAACACATTCCTTGGCCTTGTAGAGCGAGATTTTTCCGCGCCCAGCACCTACGTAACCGTAGTCGGCATCGGCCATCTCACCAGGACCGTTCACGATACAGCCCATGATACCAATCTTCAGACCTACCAGATCCTTGGTAGCAGCCTTGATCTTGGCAATGGTCTCCTGCAGGTTATAGAGCGTACGTCCGCAACCTGGGCACGAGATATACTCGGTCTTGGTAAACTTGATACGGGCAGCCTGCAGGATAGCGTCGGCCAGCTCGACTAACTTTGAACTTTGATCTTTGAACGTTGAACTGTTGATGACCAGCTGGTGGGCTTTTTTATCTATCAGCAGGGCACCTACAGCCATCGCTGCTTTCAGCTGGAGCGTCTCCCAATCGGGGGCATCCACATCGAGTGTGATGGTATCATTCTTGATGCTTGCCTCAGCTTTTTCGCGCAGGGCGGTACACTCTGGTATCATATCCACCAGCTTACGAGCCACAGGAATCTCACACTCAGGCTCCTCACTCAGCGATACACGGATGGTGTCGCCGATACCCTCAGTCAACAGGGCGCCGATACCTACAGCACTCTTGATACGTCCGTCTTCGCCCTCACCGGCCTCAGTCACACCCAGATGCAGAGGGTAGTGCATATCCTCCTGATCCATGGTCTTTACCAGCAGACGCATGGTGGTTACCATCACAACGGTATTCGAAGCCTTGATCGAGATAACCACATCATTGAAGTTCTCACGCTTAAAAATACGCAGGAACTCCATGCAGCTCTCCACGATACCCTCGGGCGTATCGCCGTAACGACTCATGATACGGTCAGAGAGCGAACCGTGGTTCACACCGATACGAACGGCAGTATGATGCTCCTTACAGATATTCAGGAATGGCACCAGCTGCTTCTCTATCTTCTGCAACTCAGCAGCATACTCCTCATCAGTATATTCCAGGTGTTTGAACGTACGTCCCGGATCCACATAGTTACCTGGATTGATACGCACCTTCTCACAATACAGGGCTGCCACATCGGCCGTATGGGCGGTGAAATGCACGTCGGCCACCAGTGGTGTCTGATAGCCATCGGCCTTGAGCTGAGCCGAGATGTTCTTCATGTTCTCTGCCTCGCGGGTTCCCTGAGTGGTGAAACGCACCAGTTCGCCACCAGCGTCGATGATGCGCTTGGCCTGCGCCACACACCCCTCGGTATTATTGGTATCTACCGTACCCATCGACTGGATGCGGATAGGGTTCTGACCACCAATGCCAATACCGCCTACACGAGCTTCGGATGATTGTCTTCTTTTATACATTGAACTTTGAACTTTGAGGTTTGAACTTTAGTTGGTTTTGAACTGATACTTGATCTCTGCGAGTTCCTCGTTGGCTTTCTCAATCTTGATACGCAGATTACCTTTATACACAGCCAGACGCTGAGCCAGATCCTGATCAGCCAACGCCATCATCTCAACAGCCAGGATAGCAGCGTTCTGTGCACCATTCACACCAACCGTAGCCACGGGGATTCCCGGGGGCATCTGGATGATGGACAGCATCGCATCAAGACCATCCAACATACCCTTAATGGGTACGCCAATGACGGGCAGAGTGGTAGAAGCAGCGATGACGCCAGGCAGGGCAGCAGCCATACCGGCACCAGCAATAATCACCTTGATGCCACGATCCTTAGCGGTACGGGCAAATTCCTCCACAGCATCGGGAGTACGGTGAGCCGAAAGGGCATTTACTTCAAAAGGCACCTGCATCTCATCGAGAAACTTACAGGCTTTTTCCATAATGGGCAGATCGCTTGTACTGCCCATGATAATACTAACTAATGGCTTCATATCATTTACAATTTTATTATTTTCAATTTACCATTTACAAATACAGCAGACCGAGTACAGAACATACAAGGCCCACCAGGAATCCTGCTACCACCTGCGACAACGAGTGCTGACGCAGAATCATACGGCTGGTGCCCAACATACCTGCCAGTATCAGCACCAGACATAGCCACCAGATGGGGTTGAACCCAAACAATTCGCCAAACACGAACAGAGCGCCAGCCACACCGCCGATAGCAGAGGTATGGGTAGAAATCTTCCACCACACATTGACAAGGGCACACACAATCTGAATGGCCAGAGCTGCCGACACGATGGTTCCCATGAAATGGGGAATATGCATCATATCCATGATATACACACAGAAGAAATAGCACAGAATAGAGATTACATAGGGCACCATACGACGCTCCTTATGTCCCAGTTCAATCAGGTTCCAACCATTATACTTACGGTAGAGATGAATCAGTACCGTAGGCAACAGGATTGTGAAGAAATACACCAACGCGAGCACCTGCAACTTGTAGGCCAAGGGCATCAGACTGAGATAACTCAGAAAGAAGAGTGCCATCAGTCCCACAATCGGCAGATAGAATGGTGTGAACACCATGCTCACCACGCGTGCCGTCAATATGATATTCTTTTCTCTGCTCATTTCCTAAGTCTTGCTATGGGAATTCCTAACTGTTCACGATACTTGGCCACCGTACGACGGGCAATAGGGAATCCCTTGGCAGCCAACTGGTCCTTCAACTGATCGTCGCTCAGCGGTTTACGCTTATCCTCAGCATCCACCAGATCGCGGAGCGCGGCCTTGATCTGTCGGGTACTCAGCTCCTCACCACTCTCTGTCACGTAGCCGTCACTGAAGAAATGACGCAACGGGAAGGTGCCCCAACGGGTCTGAGCATATTTCGAATTGCTCACACGCGAGATGGTCGAGATATCGAGTCCGGCTTTCTCAGCCACATCCTTCAGGATCATCGGTCTGAGCGAAGCCTCATCACCATCCAGGAAGAACTGACGCTGCAACTGGATGATGGCACGCATGGTAACCGTCAGCGTATGGCGACGCACCTTGACAGCCTCGATAAATCCCTGAGCAGCATCCACCTTCTTCTTGATGTACAACAGCGCCTCCTTGGTCTGCTTGCTCAGATGGTCTTTGTTCTGCTGATACTCCTTCATGGAGTCGACAAACGACTGCGACACCCTCAGTTCGGGCACCTCACCATTATTCAACGTAAAGGTGATGGTACCATCGTCCTGGGTATCTACGATGAAATCGGGGGTTATCTGCTGCATACTCCTGCCAACAGTCTCACCTAACGAGGCACCTGGACGCGGATTCAGCTTACGCAGTTCATGAAACAAAGCCTCGGCCTGCATGTCGGATAGCTTCAGGTCATCTTGTATCTTATCCCAGTGCTTGCGTGTAAAGGCTTCGAAATAATCGTTCACCACACGTTCCATCAGATCGCGCACCCTCGACGGGTCGCGACGCTCTATCTGCAACAGCAGACACTCCTGCAACGACCGTGCGCCAATACCTGCCGGATCAAAAGCCTGCAGCATCAGCAGTACATGCTCTATCTCTTGCTCTGTTACATCAATATTATGGTATATCGCCAGCTCGTCACTCACAATCGAAAGATCTTTGCGCAATAGTCCGTCATCATCGAGCGACCCTATCAGGTATTCCATGATATCACGCTCTTTCGGTGTCAGATCCATCTCGCCCACCTGTTCCTTCAACTGGTCATAGAAGGATACGGTCTCACCATAGACCATCTCCTCACGCTCTTCGCTATACGAGCTGCCGCTCTGATAGACAGGCAGATCCTCGTCGTCACGCCCGATACCACTCAGGGCTTCGTCCAACGCCGACTGACGCTCTTCACGCTCGTTGACGGTCTCGAAATCCTCAGTGCCCTCGGCATCATTATCGAAATCATTTTCTTCAGTGGCTATGGTATCATCGTCATAAGGCGACTCGCTCTCCAGAGCTGGATTGTCGTTCATCTCTGTATTGATACGGTCAACCAACTGCGTCACTGGTAGTTCTATCAGCGACGATTGCAACAACTGCTGCTGAGAAAACGTCTGTCCCAGTTTCTGTTGCTGTAGTTGTTCCTGTATCTGTGCGTTCTTAATACTCAAAGTTCAAAATTCAAAGTTCAAAGTTCAATGTTCAATGCTTAAAGTACTCTTTCAGCTGTTCGGCAAACGAGGCCAGATCCTCCGGATTGGCATTGCCATAGCGGCGCCATATCTGCTGACAAGCCTGCACCAGATCGTCCCTCACCACATCCTTGCGGTTCAGGTAAGGATCACAATGCTGGAAGGTTGCCATCGCCTCGACCACATCTTGAGGCTTCACCTTCATATCTTTGGCCAGTTCCTGCACCTCGGGCGTCTCTACCACCATCGTGATAGGTGTCAGACGGAAATAAAGGTCCAGGATTAACGTCAACATGACAGGTGTCAACGGGGTTGTATCGGCAACAGGTCTGAAATCCTTCTCGAAACTCTCGTTGGTCTCCACACCATTATAGAACTCCAACGCATTGTTGAACCCCCACATCTCGCGCAATAAGTTCACTGCGCGTTTCAGCTTGCGGGGATTCTGCCCGTACACCTCCCAGAAGTGTTCGATACGGGGTGTTTCCAGATTGGCTATCTGACACATTTTGTTGAAGAGCACATTGGGCGCAATATGCAATTCCATGCTCAAATCAACCATTGCCTTACTATACATCGGCTTGATACCAATGGGGTTTTGTAAGTACAACTGCATCAGCAGCAGCCAGTATTCATCCTGCCATTTTGAGTTTTTTGCCATATTATGTGCTATTTTTTTGCAAAAATAATGTTTTTTTTGTATATTTGCACCGAAAAGGAGAGAAAATTATGAGAAAAGTGGTATTATTTGCCCTTTGGGCACTATCTGTAACCTCCGTCTGCGCTCAAAACGTTCGCGAAGAACTGAAACGAGACTTTCTCAAGGCGGGCAGTAATTACTATGCTTATCAGGGACCGACACGAGAACTCACGCCGTCACCCTCAGGTAAAAAGCCATTCTACATCAGTAGTTATTCGCGTCATGGATCGCGTTATCTCATTAAGGCCGAAGAGTACGATTATCCCTATCAGGTTCTACTTAAGGCTGACAGCCTTGGAAAACTGACCGAGTTAGGTCAGAAGGCATTACGGCTATTAGGCTACTTGCGCGAAGATGCCCAAGACCGTTATGGCGACCTGACACCGCTTGGCGCCGTACAACATCAGCAGATTGCCCAGCGCATGTACGACCGTTTCCCAGAAGTATTCCAAGGGCGCTCTGTGATTGAAGCCAAGAGCACAGTCGTTATCCGCTGTATCCTCTCCATGCAGCACGAGCTACTACAACTGGCAAAAAACAACCCGAAGCTCATCTTTAATGCCGATGCCTCACAGCACGACATGTACTACATGAACATGCAGGACTCGGCGCTCTACAAGAAACGCTATTCCAAGAAAACCCAACAGGCATACAAGAATTTCTGTGCGAAATACGAAATTCACAAGCCCGCCATGAGCAAACTGTTTAATGACAAGGATTATTTCAATCGGGAGGTGGACGCTTTTGAGTTAAACCGCTCCATCTTCAAGATTGCATCGAGTGTACAAGGCACCGAGATGCGCGACTTGTTCAGTCTGTTCGATATCTATTCGCCCGACGAGCTCTACAACAACTGGCTCCAGGCTAATGCATTCTGGTACCTCAGCTTTGGCTGCAATCCCTTCAATGGCGGCAAACAGCCTTACACCCAGCGCCGGCTTCTGGAGCGTATCATCCTGGATGCCGACAGCTGCATTAACCAGCCGCACCCTGGCGCCACATTGCGATTTGGACACGAAACGATTATCCTGCCGCTCACCTGTCTGTTAGGACTGAATGGCTATGGTCGTGAGATACGCGATCTGGACCGCCTGGATATCGATGGTTGGATCAACTTCGAGGTATTCCCCATGGCTGCCAACATCCAGTTTATATTCTACCGGAAGGACGAAAAAGATCATGACATTATCTTCAAGGTACTGCTTAACGAAAACGAGGCCACACTGCCTATACCTACTGATATAGCGCCCTATTATCATTATCGCGATTTCCGCGAATACTACATGAAGAAAATTAATGATTATGAGGCAAAATTAGCCAAGCCTAAACGTTGATATCCGGCTCCCACAATACCACGTGCCCCTCGTAAAGCGATGCGGGCACGTTGATGATGCGCTGGTTCGAGCTGCCACGAAACAGCAGGTCGGGATCTTTCAGGCGCTCTACAAACGGACCGTCCACCAACACATCTATCTCGTATAGCAGTTCGCGCTGTGCGCGTGTTATCAGTGTCTCGTAGGTAAATCCCGTATAGCACCATATATCCTTGTTGGTACGGCTGTGTATGGCGCGGGCCAGTTCGGCAAATCCGTCGCACTGATACATAGGGTCGCCACCCGAGAATGTCACGTTGGCATATGGGTCGGCCTCGATGATTTGCATCAGTTGCTCAGTGCTCATCTCGCGCCCGCCACCAAAATCCCACGACTGGGGATTATGGCAGCTGGGACACTGATGCCTGCATCCAGCACAATAGATGGACGTCCGGAACCCCGGTCCATCCACCATTGTATCTTCTATGACGTCTAATACCCTGATCATCAGAACAGTTTCTGCTCCTGGGCGGCGTGATCGATGTGGGTTACACGATCGTTCAACTCAGCCAGTTTACCTGAGTTCCAGCGGTCGGTAGTACCAACCAGATAGCCTGTAATGCGCTGTAGCTTGTCGATGTTAGCGCTGCCGCACTTGGGGCACTTCTCCAGATGATCGTCGGCATTCTCATAGCCACAGTCCATACAACGGTTACGGTTGTGGTTAACACTGCCGTAACCCATATCCAACTGATCCATCATATCGACTACACTCATAATCACCTGTGGATTATGCGTAGCGTCACCATCAATCTCTACATAGAAGATATGTCCGCCACGGGTCAGGTTGTGATAAGGTGCCTCAATCTCAGCCTTATGACGGGCAGAGCACTTATAGTACACGGGCACATGGTTCGAGTTGGTATAGTAATCACGATCGGTCACACCTGGCACGATACCGAACTCCTTACGGTCCTTCTTGGTAAACTTACCGCTCAGACCCTCGGCAGGCGTAGCCAGCACACTATAGTTATGATGATAGCGCTCGCAGAACTCATTCACGCGGTCACGCATATAGGTTACAATCTTCACGCCCAAGGCCTGTGCCTCTTCACTCTCACCATGGTGCTTGCCAATCAGAGCCACCAAACACTCAGCCAGTCCGATAAAGCCGATACCCAGAGTACCCTGATTGATGACGCTCTCGATGGTATCCATCGGCTTCAGCTTGTCGGCGCCAATCCACAGGCACTGCATCAGCAGAGGGAACTGCTTGGCAAAGGCTGTCTTCTGGAACTGGAAACGGTCGTCCAGCTGCTTGGCAGTAATCTCCAGCATCTGGTCGAGCTTGGCAAAGAACATATCGATACGCTTCTGCTGATCCTGTTCCTCACGGCACTCCAACGCCAGCTTCACAATATTGATGGTCGAGAAACTCAGGTTACCACGGCCGATACTGGTCTTGGGACCAAAGCGGTTCTCAAACACACGGGTACGGCATCCCATGGTTGCCACCTCGTGTACAAAACGCTTGGGATCATCAGCCTTCCAGTCAGCATCCTGATTGAAGCTGGCATCCAGATTCAGGAAGTTAGGGAAGAAACGACGGGCAGTCACCTTACATGCCAGCTGATACAGGTCGAAGTTACGATCCTCAGGCAGGTAGTTCACACCGCGTTTCTTTTTCCATATCTGGATAGGGAAGATAGCAGTCTCGCCATTGCCCACACCTTCATAAGTAGAAAGCAGGATCTCACGCATCACGCAACGACCCTCGGCACTGGTGTCGGTTCCGTAGTTGATACTCGAGAACACCACCTGGTTACCACCACGCGAGTGGATGGTGTTCATATTGTGGATAAAGGCCTCCATAGCCTGATGCACACGACCAACGGTCTTGTTGATAGCATGCTGACGGGCACGATCACGCCCCTCCAGACCATCGAGTGGTGCCTTCAGGTAGTCCATCAAAGGTTCATCGTATAAGTCCTTGAAACTCTCGCCATACAGGTCTTCGAGGGCTTTCAGCTCCTCAATATAACTCATACGCACGTAGGGTGCCAAATAGAAGTCGAAGGCAGGGATAGCCTGTCCGCCGTGCATCTCGTTCTGAGCACACTCCATCGATATACATGCCAGCACACTGGCTGTCTCAATACGCTTGGCTGCGCGTGAGGCACCATGTCCGGCGGTAAAACCGTTCTGCAGGATATTATCCAGAGGATGCTGCACGCAGGTAAGACTCTTGGTGGGATAGTAATCCTTATCGTGAATGTGCAGATAGTTATGCTCTACGGCGTTGCGACTCTCCTCACTCAGCAGATAGTCATCTACGAAGGGTTTGGTTGTCTCGCTGGCAAATTTCATCATCATGCCCGCAGGGGTATCGGCATTCATGTTGGCGTTTTCACGCGTCACGTCGTTGTTCTTGATATTCACAATATCAAGGAATACCTCACGGGTCTTGGCCTTACGGGCAATAGAACGCTGGTTGCGATAGGCGATGTACTTCTGAGCCACGTCCTTACGACTCGACTTCATGAGCTCCATCTCCACCAGGTCCTGAATCTCCTCCACCGTCATCTGACTCTCACCTCTCTGGGCAATACGGTCGGTAATCTGGTAGAGCAGACGCTCGTCCTCGCCTTTATCAGTGTGCAACATGGCCTTACGGATAGCGGCCATTACTTTCTGTTCGTTAAATCCTACTATGCGCCCATCGCGCTTCTTTACTGTCTGTATCATATGGTTATTTAGTTATTATTATTTAAGTGTCTCATTAAATGCCAACGCATACATCTTGATCTGTTTCACCATGGCCAGCAGACCATTGCTGCGGGTAGGCGACAGATGCTCCTTCAGACCTATTTGTTCAATAAAGTACAGATCTGCATCCAGAATCTCCTGAGGCGTATGGTCGCTCAGCACACGAATCAGCAAGGCCACAATACCCTTCACAATCAGGGCATCGCTCTCTGCACTGAAGTGGATACTACCATCCACCAGATCGGCCTGCAACCACACACGGCTCTGACAGCCGTCAATCAGATTCTGCTCTGTCTTGTACTTCTCATCCAAAGGCTCCTGTTCGTTACCTAAATCGATGAGTAACTGATACTTATCCATCCAGTCGTCGAAACCACTGAACTCCTCGATAATCTCGTCCTGAATTTCGTTAATTGTCATAGCTCTAATTTTTGCCTGCAAAGTTACTAAATTTCCCCTATCCTACCAAACATCCACCATATTAAAATCAGTTAATTTTCAGCCTTAAGAAAATATAAATCTACAAATTGACTGAACATTTTTAGGGGTTCGTTGAAAGTATTTTGAAGGCTCGGAAATTCAGCCTATCTTTGCATCGGAAATCAGAAATGATTAGTTAGATAACGAGTTAGTTTTTTCATACATTTATAGGTTTTTGTTAGTATAATGATTAGTAATTGGTTAGTAAGTTAATTAGGGGGGGGCGCAGTGATGCGCCCCCCTAATGGTATGATCATGCTTTCGGTTCTACCGGTTCCAATCTGAAGAGCTTATCGCTCGGACGGATCTTATCGGTGACGGCTATCGACACGCGGGTGCCTTTCTCTGCCACTTCTACGGGACCATTGTCGCCGTGAATCTCGTTGGCTGTCACATACATCACGCCGGTGGTAGGACCTGTAATCAGCATCTTATCGCCCACCTTGAAGGTGTTGGCCTCAACGGTAAACTCGGCCACGCCCAACTTCGAGAAGTATTTCACGCCCTTACCTATATATACCTTACGCTCGGTAGCGTTCGATCCGTAGTGTTTGTTCCACTCGCCCATGAGCTGGCCCTGATAATAACCGTCCCAGAAACCGCGGTTGAACACGGTTGCCAGACGAGCATCCCACTCTTCCTTCTTCTCCTCGGTGAATGTTCCATCGAGCACAGCCTGTATGGCCTCCTTGTAGGTGGTAACCACAGTATAGACATATTCGGGACCACGGGCACGACCCTCAATCTTGAACACACGCACACCACTCTTCATCATACGGTCGATAAAGCGCACGGTCTTCAAGTCCTTCGGACTCATGATATACTTATTGTCGATATCCAGCTGATAGCCGGTCTCATTGTCGGTAGCTGTGTATGAACGACGGCACACCTGTATGCACTCACCACGATTCGCCGAACGGTTAGCAGCATGCAGACTCATGTAGCACTTACCGCTGATAGCCATGCAGAGGGCACCATGACAGAACATCTCGATACGGATCTGATTGCCGCTTGGGCCGCAGATATGCTGTTCCTCTACCTGACGGAAGATCTCAGCCACCTGATCCATGTTCAGCTCACGCGCCAGCACCACCACGTCGGCAAACTGGGCATAGAACTTCAAGGCCTCTATATTAGATATGTTAAGCTGGGTTGACAGATGAACCTCCTGTCCCACCTGATTACAATAGGTCATCACAGCCACATCGCTGGCAATGACAGCCGAGATGCCAGCCTCTTTGGCTGCATCGATAATCTCGTGCATCAAGGGGATATCCTCACCATAGATAATCGTGTTCACGGTGAGATAGCTCTTAATGCCATGTTCATCGCAGGTCTGAGCAATCTCGCGCAGATCGTCGATGGTAAAAGTTGTCGCCGAATGGGCGCGCATATTCAACTTCTCTATACCAAAGTAAATGCTGTCAGCCCCAGCCTGGATAGCTGCGGCAAGCGACTCGCGTGAGCCCACAGGGGCCATTATTTCGTAATCTTGTATCATCTTGATATTTTTTTGCAACGGACTACAGGACTTCAGGACTTTTTACTCCAAGGGGAACAGGCCGTATAGCTTCTGGTCTATCAGATCACATACCTGCTGGAAGTCCTCGGGGTTGTCGCCAAACTTACAGTTATCGCCATCAACGATAATCAGCGGGCCCTTATAAGTAGCAATCCAGTCCTCATAACGCTTCTCCAAGCCCTGCAGATAGTCCAGTCGCATGGTCTGCTCATACTCACGACCACGTTTCTGAATCTGAGCCACCAAGGTTGGGATACTTGAACGGATGTAGATCATGAGGTCGGGCAACTTCACGAGCGACATCATCAGATCGAACAGATCGGTATAGTTTGCAAAATCGCGATCGCTCATCAAGCCCTGTCCATGTAGATTAGGTGCAAAGATACGGGCATCCTCGAAGATGGTGCGATCCTGGATGATGGTATCCTTCGACTGGGCAATCTCAACCACCTCCTTGAAGCGCTTGTTCAGAAAGTAAATCTGCAGATTGAACGACCAACGAGGCATATCGGCATAGAAATCAGCCAGATACGGGTTATTATCCACGGGTTCGAAACGGGGAATCCAATTGTAACGATGTGCCAACAACTTAGTCAGCGTGGTCTTGCCACTACCAATGTTTCCTGCTACGGCAATATGCATAATTTATTTAAATTGAGAATTGACAATTGAGAATTAAAACAATCCGAAGAGTGTTGCATCGATTTTGTCGATGATGCCAGAGAGGTCCTTAGGAATATTAAGGAAGTCGAGATGATCTTTCTCGATAGTAATCACACGACCAGGGTATTTGTTCTTGATAAAATCGTCGTAACGGCGATTCAGGTTCTGCAGATACTCCAGTTGTATGCTCTGTTCGTAGTCACGGCCACGCTTTTGGATATTGCTTACCAGATGGGGCACCGAAGCACGCAGATAGATCATCAGGTCGGGAACCTTGACTACCGTCATCATCTGCTCAAACAGCTCCATATAAGTCTCGTAGTCGCGCTCGCTCAGGTTGCCCATATCGCGGTTATTCTCCATGAACACATACACACCCTCGTAGATGGTACGGTCCTGAATGATGGTATGATCGGCCTGGGCGATATCAATGAGATCATGGAAACGTTCCTTCAGGAAGTACACTTCCATATTGAACGACCAACGTTGGATATCACGGTAGTAATCTTCAAGATAGGGGTTATGGTCCACGGCCTCATACCTCGCCTCCCAGCCGTAATGACGGGCCAGAAGTCGGGTGAGCGTTGACTTTCCACTACCTATATTTCCTGCTACTGCGATATGCATACTCGTTGAATTGGGCTGCAAAGTTACGCAAAATATAAAACACAGAGACACAGAGATACCGAGTTTTTTGTTTTTTTAATATAATTCTCTGCACCTCTGTATCTCAGTCTTTTAAAAAAGTATTACCTTTGCGCCCATGAAACTTAAAACCGTGATCTTATATTGTATGGGGTTGGCAATGCTGGTGACCAGTTGTGCCCAGCAAACAAGTACCTACACACCAACGGGCAAACACTTCACCGTCGAGGTCATGAACCGCATGACCCCCGTGAAGGACCAGGGCGACAGCGAGACGTGCTGGATATACGCCATGCTGGCTGCCATCGAGACCGAGCACCTGAGCTGGGGCGATTCGGTCAACCTATCACCTTATTATATAGAGAAGCTGATTGAACAGGAGACAGCCTGCCCCGCCACCAAGCGTGGCGAGCCCACCACACTCATCACGATGATAGAGAAATACGGCATTTGTGGCTACGATGCCATGCGCAAAGTTGACACGCCTGCTCCCCAATGGGTATTCATGCTGGGCGCCCAATACACACCTCAGGAGTTTGCCCGTAGCGTGTGCAAGCCAGGCGAATACATAGCCCTGATGAGCAATGACAAGCTGCCCTACGATGAGGAGGCAGAACTGGACGTGCCCGACAACTGGACCCACGAACGCTACCTGAATATTCCCATGGACTCATTGTTAGCAAAGACCGTACGGGCAGTCAGGCACCACCACGGCGTGTGCTGGGAAGACCAGAACCACGCCATGGCCATTGTCGGCATTGCCCATGATGAAGCCGGCGAGCAGTATTTCGTGATGAAGAACTCATGGGGCGACAAGGGACAGTACAAAGGTCTGGAATACTACCCTATGGCACGGTTCAAGGATGAGACCGTAGCCGTGGAAATGACCCAGGAAGCCTACGAAGAATAAACAAGATATGGAGAAACTAATTATTGATGCACATAGCCATCTTTGGCTGAATCAGGACACAGTGGTCAACGGCACCCGTATCTGCCAGTTGGAACCCAACCGCAGTCGCTCGCTGTTCTTTGGTGAGGAACGACAGATGCTGCCCCCCTTCATGACCGACGGACAGAACACCGCCGAGCGTTTCCTCTCGAACATGGACTACGCCCAGGTGGCTGCTGCTGTAGTAACCCAGGAGTTCATCGACGGTATCCAGAACAGCTATCTGATACAAGTAGAGAACCGCTACCCCAACCGTTTCTTCACGTTTGGCATGCTGGATTATCGCTATCCGGGATACATGGAGATGGCACCGGCAGTGGTCGATTCCTTCAAGGGCATCAAAGTGCCTGCCGCCCGTTTGCCCCAACAGTTCCTGACCGACGAGATGATGCAGCTGATGCAGCTGCTGGAAGAGAAAGGCAGGATTCTCGGCATCGAGCTGATGGATGGCGATGCCCAGGTGGGGCAGATGGAGGAGATTATACAAGAGTGCCCCAACCTGAAAATAGCCATCGGCCATTTCGGCATGGTGACCCGCGAGGGCTGGATGAGTCAGATACGCCTGGCTCGTCACAAAAACGTCTTTGTAGAGAGTGGTGGCATCACCTGGCTCTTCAACGAAGAGTTCTATCCATTTCCCTCAGCCGTTCGTGCCATCAAGGAGGCTGCCGACGAGGTAGGCATGGAGAAACTGATGTGGGGCTCCGACTATCCACGCACCATCACCGCCATCACCTACAAGATGTCGTACGACTTCGTCCTGAAGTCGACCGAGCTGACCGACCGCGAAAAACAGCTCTTCTTAGGCGAGAATGCCAAGCAGTTCTTTGGTTTCGGCGAACTGCCACAATTACCGTATATCAAAAACATGAGTGAATAATATGATGAAGAAATTCATTTTATCAGTATGCGCCATGTGTCTGGCTGTTGTCAGCACCTGGGCTCAACAACCCGTATCACCCAACGGCAAACTGACCGTTGCAAACAGTGCCGCAGGCATCACTGTGAATTACCAGCAGAAACAAGTGCTCAACATCCCTGTGTTAGGTTATGAGGGCATCAAGAATAGCAGACTGAAATGGAAACCCACCCATAAGATTGCCGCCAACTACGAGATGCTGGCAGGTAAGAAATCCATCTGCACCAACGAGGCCAACGAATATGTGGCCAAGCTGAACGGCAGACTGCAACTGGTACTGCGCCTCTACAACGACGGCGCTGCCTTCCGCTACGAGCTGAGTGGCCTGAACGGCAAACTGCCCAAGGAGCAGACGGCCTACATGATTCCCGAAGGCACCAAGCGCTGGATGCTGCAGTGGACCGACAGCTACGAGGGCTTCTACCCCATGAGCACCACAGGCAAGATCAAGCCTATCGGTCGTATGGCTGGTGTGGTCAAATCGCCCGAGGGCTACAACCTGCGCTGGGGATTCCCCACACTGGTAGAACCTCAGGACGGCGTGTTCATGTTGCTTACCGAAGCTAATATCGAGCGTAACCAGGCTGCGGCATGTCTCTACACCGATGGCGACCTGCTGCGCGTCACCCCTGATGTGAACGAGATCAGCTTCAAGGGAAAGTGGCACTCACCCTGGCGTGTGGCCATCATAGGTTCGATGCAGGACCTCATCCAGAGCACCCTCGTCACCGATGTCAGCGAGCCATGTAAACTGCCAGACACCAACTGGATCAAGCCGGGTGTAGTATCATGGATATACTGGGCATACAACCATGGCTCAAACGACTATAACATCATCAGGAAATACGTCGACATGGCTGTCACACTCAAGTTACCTTACGTACTGATTGATGCCGAGTGGGATGAGATGCAAGATGGTAAGACCATCGAGGATGCCGTAGCTTACGCTAACCAGAAAGGCATCAAGCCCATGATCTGGTACAACTCATCAGTAGGCTGGATTGACGGCGCACCAACACCCAAGTTCCGCCTGAACAAGCCCGAAGACCGCGAAAAGGAGTTTGCCTGGTGCGAGAAGATCGGCGTGGCAGGCGTGAAGATCGACTTCTTCTCAGGCGACTGCCAGCGCGACATGACCTACTGCATCGACCTGCTGGAGTGCGCCGCCAAGCACCACCTGCTGGTCAACTTCCATGGCGCTACCGTACCTCGTGGCTGGCAGCGCACCTACCCCAACCTGCTTTCTACCGAGGGTGTATATGGTGCTGAGTGGTACAACAACGTGCCCACCTTTACCAAGGCAGCCGCCAGTCACAACACCACCCTGCCATTCACCCGTAACATCATCGGCCCGATGGACTACACCCCTTGTACCTTCAGCGATTCGCAGCACCCGCATATCACCAGCGATGCCCACGAGTTGGCGCTGACCGTACTCTACGAGAGTGCCCTGCAGCATCTCGCCGACAAGCCCGAGAGCTACCTCGCACAGCCACAGGCCGTACAGGATTTCTTCGGTCAGCTGCCCACCACCTGGGATGAGACACGCTATGTGAGCGGCTATCCTGGCGAAAGCGTGGTACTGGCCCGTCGCAGTGGCAACACCTGGTATGTAGCCGGTATCAACGGTACCGACAGCCAGAAGACACTCGATGTAGATCTGAGTTTCATCACAGGCAGCAACCACTGTGTGAAGACCTTTGCCGATGCTGATCCATCACAATGGCAACTGACTGGCAACAAGGACTGGTTGATCACTACAGGCAATCAGCTCCCGCGCCATATCACCACACAACCCCGTGGTGGCTTTGTGCTCGTCATCAAATAAACAACTATGACTAATAAATTTATTTTTGCTCTTTTCTTACTAACAAGTTATCAAAGTACAGCTCATGCTGATGGGAAGCTATCAGGCACCGTTATCGGCACGCTGGAAGCAGTCAATTATCAGACTGGTCAGAAGTCAACCACTGTCAACACCCGCGAGAACGCATTCGATGGCGATCTGAGCACGTTTTTTGCCTCGTGGGACAGAAGCTACACATGGACCGGACTGGACTTAGGTTCACCTCACGTCATCACCCGTGTGGGCTGGTCGCCCCGTAATGACGGACTGGGTGAAGGCAGAGTAGTATTAGGTGTATTCGAAGGCGCCAACCGCGAGGACTTTATGGATGCCCTCCCCATCTACCTGATCAGCGAAAAAGGTACCATCGGCACCATGTCGTATGCCGATGTGAACTGCTCACGTGGTTTCCGTTACGTACGCTACATCGGACCGTCGGATGCACGCTGTAACATTGCCGAGCTGGAGTTCTACGGCACCCCCGGCGAGGGCGACGATTCGCATCTTTATCAGGTAACCAACCTGCCCACAGTCAGTATCCACACGCTGAACGGCGAGATTCCTTACGACAAGGAGCACCAGATTACCTCGCAGCTCACCATCATCTCCGAAGACGGTACCCATCTGCTGTCAGAGCCTGGTACCACCAAGGAGCGTGGTAATGCCTCACGCCAGTTCCCCAAAAAGCCTTATCGCATCAAGTTCGACAAGAAACAGAACGTGCTCGACGCGCCAGCCAAAGCCAAGAAGTGGACACTGATCAACAACTATGGCGACAAGACGCTGATGCGTAATCTGCTGGCCTTCGAGCTGAGCCGCCGGATGGGACTGAGCTACACGCCCTATGGAACGGCAGTAGATGTCTTGTTGAATGGCGAATATAAGGGTTGCTATCAGCTGTGCGATCAGATTGAAGTCAACAAGAATCGTGTCAACATCACCGACGACAGCTATCTGATTGAGGTAGATGCCTATGCCTACGACGAGCCCGTGTATTTTGTATCCAATCAGAACAATCCCGTCACCATCAAGTCGCCCGACGAGGAGACCATCACCGCCGAGCAGGTCACCGACATCAAGAATTTCTTCAACAAGATGGAGAACCAGTGGAAAGAGTATCTTGACCTGAACAGCTTCCTGCGCCACTTCCTGGTGGGCGAGCTATCAGGCAATACCGACACCTATTGGAGTGTATATATGTATAAGCCCGCCGATGAGGAGATGCTATACACCGGTCCGGTATGGGATTTCGATCTGGCATTCAACAACGACAACCGCACCTACCCCATCACCAGCAACCGTTCCGACTATATCTACAGGAGCGGTGGCAGCTGCGCAGGCAACATGAAGCAGTTTGTGGATAAGATTGTGGTTAACGACACCTATTCCAAGCAACAGCTAACCGCCCTCTGGGGCGAAGCCCGCCAGAGGGGACTGACCGAGGAGAGCATGGTGGCCTATATCGACTCATTAGAACAGGCGCTGGACCAGTCGCAAAAGCTCAACTTCCTCCGTTGGCCCATCATGAATGAGTATGTACACCAGAACCCGCATATATGGGGTAGCTATACAGCCGAGGTAGAGAATGTGCGCCAGTATATGCAGCAGCGTATCGGCTGGATGGACCGCAAGCTGAACTACACCCATCAGTCCAGCGGCATCACCGATGTACCTCTCGATACAACCAAGAGCTATCAGGTTTACACGCTGGCAGGTCAACCTTGCGGCAACAGTCTCGATGCTCTGTCGCCCGGCATCTACATCGTGCGCCAAGGCCAGACCACCAAGAAGGTCATCGTTTCCCCTTATTGATGATGTAGATACCTGCCGTTGTCAGCGTTGCGGCAACAGCATATTTCCATTGGAACTCCTCAGCCAGGCAGAGACATGAGGTGACAGCACCTACAACCGGGATGAGCGAGTTCCATATTGCTATCTTACCCACCGGGTTGCAGGTCAGCAGTTTGTTGTAGAGTGTAAAGCCGATGGTAGAGATAGCGATAAGCATCAGCAGATAAAAAAGGCCGAGCAGGGTGACGTGGGGCAACGTGCCGCCTAACAGCAAACCGGGAATGATGAGCAGAGCACCGCCAACACCCAGACTGTAGCCCGTACCCACGAACACATCCACGCGCTTGTTTACGCCACGTGTCAGCAGGCCGGCAAAGGCACCGCATAGCGCGTTGAGAATAATCATGCCATCGCCGAGAATGGTAAAGGAACCACTCTCCGCACCACCTACATTGAGCGAGAGGATACCTCCAAAGCCGATGGTACAACCGATGATCTTACGCATGGTCAGTTTATCGCTCTTGAAGAACACACACGCCAGGATGACCAGTGTAAACACACTCAGGGAGTTCAGAATGGCTGCCCTACTGCCCTGGCTATGCGACAAGCCGATATAGAAAGCGGCATAATGCAGCGTGGTATTCAACAAGGTGAATGCCAGCAGGAACAGGCTGTTGCCCACGATATGCGCTTTCGCCTCATCCTTGAAGCTGAATGAGCGGTGCGTGAAGTATGCAATAGAGAGGATGATGATGCCCGAGATACAGAATCGGATACCGGCAAACAGCATCTTACTGCCCGTCATATCCGTTGTTATCTCGAACTCGTTGAACCCGAGTTTGATAAACGGATAAGCCCATCCCCACAGGAAGGCAGCCGTAAAAGCCATGAGTGCCGCCCATAGAGGACGCTGAAAAACACTTTGTTGCGAAATACTTTTTTCCATATTCGGGTGCAAAGTTACTCATTTTATTTGGAATACTCAAAAATACTTCTTACCTTTGCAGCATTAAGTGAAAGAAAAATGGAGTTAGAGAGATTAACAAAGTCGGTCTGCGAAGTGGCCAGACAGGCAGGCGCCTATATCAGAGAGGAGCGGAAGAAGTTCTCGTTAGAGCGTGTGGAACGTAAGCACGCTCACGATTATGTATCGTATGTGGACAAAGGCTCGGAGCAGCGTATTGTGAGTGCCCTGCGCGAGTTACTGCCCGAGGCAGGATTCATCACCGAGGAGGGAACAGCCAAGGATAAGCCCGCAGCCCTCACCTGGGTGGTCGACCCACTCGACGGCACTACCAACTTTATCCACCAGTATGCGCCTTATGCCGTTAGCATAGCCTTGTTGCAGGGCCACGAGGTGTTGATAGGCGTGGTTTACGAGGTGTGCCACGATGAGTGCTACTATGCATGGCAGGGCGGTGGTGCCTACTTAGACGGCAACAGGTTGCAGGTCAGCAACCAGCAGATTCAGGATGCCCTGCTCTGCCTGCAGCTGCCATACAACAGCGATGCCTACAGACCCGTCATCAAACGTCTCATCGATCAGTTCTATGGCCATGTAGGCAGCATCCGCATGTGCGGCTCGGCAGCCATGGCGTTATGCTATGTGGCAGCCGGACGTTTTGACGGTTATGCCGAACAGTATATCGGGCAATGGGACTTCATGGCAGGTGCCCTGATGGTGAAAGAGGCTGGCGGCACTGTCACCGACTATAACGGTCAGGCAGACTTCACACAAGGCAACAGCGTGGTAGCCACCAACGGACTCATTCAGCAGGACTTGCTCCACAGCATCCAATCCATCGGCAACGAATAAAAAATGCACGAAATGTGCATTATTTTCTATTTTTTTATTACCTTTGCAGCCAAAAATTACAGAGAATATGGAATCAAAGCTTGTCATTTATAATACGCTGACGCGACAGAAGGAGCGTTTCGAGCCGCTTCACGCCCCGAATGTGGGCATGTACGTGTGTGGACCAACGGTGTATGGCGATCCCCATCTAGGGCACGCCCGTCCCGCGATTACCTTCGATCTGGTGTTCCGCTATCTGAAACACCTGGGCTATAAGGTACGCTATGTACGCAACATCACCGATGTGGGCCATCTGGAGCACGATGCCGACGAGGGCGAGGACAAGATTGCCAAGAAGGCGCGCCTGGAGCAGTTGGAACCTATGGAGATTGCCCAGTACTACACCAACCGCTACCATCTGTATATGGATGCGCTGAACGTGCTGCGCCCCTCTATCGAACCCCACGCCACAGGTCATATCATCGAGCAGCAGCAGTTAGTGCAGCAGATTCTGGACAACGGCTTTGCCTACGAGAGCAACGGCTCTATCTACTTCGATATCGAGGCTTACAACAAGAAGTTCAAGTACGGCATCCTGAGCGGACGCTCATTAGAGAATATCAAGGATGCTTCGCGCGACAACCTCGACGGCGTAGGCGAGAAGCACAACCAGGCCGACTTCGCCCTGTGGAAGAAAGCACAGCCCGAGCACATCATGCGCTGGCCATCGCCCTGGAGCGACGGTTTCCCCGGCTGGCACTGCGAGTGTACCGCTATGGGCCGCAAGTATCTGGGCGAGGAGTTTGATATCCACGGCGGCGGCATGGACCTGATCTTCCCCCACCACGAGTGTGAGATTGCCCAGGCTCAGGCATCAATGGGTCATCCTGCCGTGAAATACTGGATGCACAACAACATGCTGACCATCAACGGTCAGAAGATGGGTAAGTCGTATAACAACTTCATCACCCTCGAGCAGTTCTTCACCGGCAAGCATGAATTGCTGGAGAAGCCCTACTCGCCCATGACCATCCGTTTCTTCGTGCTGAGTGCCCACTACCGTGGCACCGTCGACTTCTCGAACGAGGCCCTGCAGGCTGCCGAGAAGGGGTATGAGAAACTGATGAACGCCATTGCCGATCTGGAGCGCGTACAGGTTGCCGACAAGTGCGATGCCGAGACCGAGAAAATAGTAAAGGCCCTGCGCCAGAAGTGCTACGACGCCATGAACGACGATCTGGCCACACCGCTTGTGCTGAGCTATCTCTTCGAGGCTTGTACCGTGGTTAACAAGCTGATCGACCACAAGGCCACCATCTGTGCCGACTGCCTGAAGGAGCTCTCAGAGACCATGCGCCTCTTCGCCTTCGACATCCTTGGACTGAAGGAAGAGAAGAGCGGTACTAACGATGAGCGCGAGGCTGCTTTTGGTAAGGTAATGGACATGGTGCTTGAGTTGCGTGCCAAAGCCAAGGCCGACAAGGACTGGGCTACCAGCGACAAGATCCGCGACGAACTGGCAGCCGCCGGTTTCGAGGTGAAGGATACCAAGGACGGTGTCACCTGGAAGCTGAACAAGTAAATAAGAAAGCACAAGATACGAAAATCTCCCACTCAACTGAGCGGGAGATTTTTATTTAATAGCCTAATCCCACATAGCTGTGGGCGGGAATCCTGACATCGAACACCGATGCGCCATCGGGATAGCCGAAGAAACGGTTGCGCCCCCACATCGGTAGCATCTTGGGCAACTGGGCTGGTGAGAGCTTCTCGCCCGTCAGCAGATTACGCATAGCTGCTACCTTGGCACATACCACCACACGGATGCTGACCGCCTCGTCGTTAAAGTTCTCGACCACCATGGTCTTATTGTCATAAGGGAACAACGACACCTTCGACGGGCCCTCGATATAAGCGCCCACGTCCTTGCTCATGGCCCGACGGATGATGTTCAGCGCACCTGCGGGGAAATCATAGAGGTTACCGTAGTCATCAGGTATGGTCAGCACGAAGAGCGTACCTTTGGAGTAGGTATCGCGCAGGAGGATGGGATAGCCCGACACGCCCCCGTTCAGCGGACGACCGGCGCTCACCACCTCCCAGGCATCGTTGGTAAAGTACTTCACCTGAGGAATGATAAACTCACGCTCAGACTTGCCCGAATAGCCAAAGTCGTTGACAATGGCCTTCAGGTCGCCACAATAGAGCTCGCAGATATCGGCTATCTTTGAACGGATGGCCTTGAGCAGACCGGTAGTGATAATCACATCGCCCCCCTTCTTCAACTGCGCTTTGATTTTCTCCACTACCTGTGGATCCTTGGCAGCCTGCTCGGTGAGCAGTATCTGCTGACGGTCGGCGAGGAACTGCGGGTGCATATCCATCGGCAAGCCTATCATACCTAAGTAGTTCTGCAGGAAGTCTTCACCCGAAGAATGATAAGGCTTGTACGAGGCAAGACCGATGGGACGCCCCAGCTGCCCTATCAGCTTGTCCGTCTGATGCAGGGTCACATCGGCATAGCGTGCCAATGTGGTGGGCGTAACAGTCTTGCCGTTACGTGTATAGGGAGCCACCATCGCGTCGTAGTTGAAACTGCTGGCAGCCTCCTGCCACTTGGCGCGCTGCTGGGGCGTAATCTTCACCTCGCAGAGCTGCATGTAGTTCCACAGGATAATCTCCGGTGTCTTCGACAGCATGGTGAGATGCAGCTGCTCGGCATAACGGTCCATGCTCATGTGGATACCACCGGCATCCACCCAGCCACCGCCATTCTTGCCCGGGGCGATATTATCGAAGTAGCGCACCACATTATAGCTGAGATAGTTCTGCAGATGCTGTGCCGACCCTGGATCGCGCGTCTCGGTGCCAGTCCAGATGCCGTCAAAATACACGGGTTCTTCCTCGAGATTGAACCCCAGACCATGGAAATGGTCGTACCAGTTAGGGTATTTGACGATGACCTTCACCTTGGGATTCACCGCCTTGGCAGGATTAACCACCAGTTCACGTCCGGCATCAGCCATCAGTCGCAGGCGGTATTCTGTCCAGCTCTTCGCCCCCTTGGCAGCAATCTCGTCATCATTCTTCAGGTCGATAAAGAAGAAATCGTCGAGTATAAAGTCATCAAACAGTTTAGCCGTGTACTCAGCCACCTCCTTCACCACCTGGCGCTCGTCGGGACGGGCATAGCTGTAGGTCTCGAAATCGGTAGGTTCCGAACGGGTATAGGTGATACCGCCTCCCACCTCGAGTCCTTTCGACAGGAAGAACCTCTTCACCTTCAGCATGGTCTTCTCGGGCACTGTGAAGGCATCACGGTGCGTTTCAAGATAGATCTTGTCGAGGTCCACCTGTGAGTTAACCACTTCCCATGTTGATTTCAGGAACTTCTCATCGTCCATCCTCGCCACATCCTGCGCTCGGATATAAGTCGACACTTTAAAGTTCTGGAACTTGGGTTTGCCTGCCACCATGGGCAACGTCAGCCACACGGCTACAGCCGCGAATAGCATTTTGCTAAGATACTTCATACTACTTCTTAGTCTTAGGTTGATACTTTAATGTTATGAAAGAGTTGATGCTGCAAATATACGTTTTTTATCCTTACGTTAGCATTTTTATTAACAATTCTTTCAAAAAAAATAAAGTGACTGAAAAACCGCGAGTTAATTCAAACGATGAAACGAGCTGGCTCATTTCATCAATCGAGTTAACTCAGCAGAAAAAACGTCCGGATTTACGAAGTCGGAGATAATAATCATTTTTATGGATGATTTGTTGTTTCTCACCTTCTCCGCCCGCGTCAGTTCATTTATTTATTATTCTTTTGTTCTTCGATCTCAAATATCCCATGACAACTATATATATTATATTAATTGTGATGTATATAAGAAACAGAGAAATAACCAGTATTGTTTGCTTAATATAATCAGTCGCTGGATTTGTATGAAGATTTATAACCTCTTTTTCTGACTCATATTTATAACTAACCATAGTATCTATTAGTAAATAAAACATTATTATCCACAATAGAATACTGAATACTACATACCCCCTTTTAATAATAATCATTCCTATTTCGGATATATGGTTCCATCTAATAGCCGGTATTCCATCAAGCCTTCATTCTTGCTCCATTTAATATATTCAAAGTCATCAGCGCAAGGCTCCCTATTACCTAATGTAGAGTTTTTGTTATCTATAACGATAGTATCTTTTATTGAGGTACCATCTCCATTCAAATTTCTAGAATCTTTTTCTATGGAAAAACAATACCTTCCCCCTATGTGGAAACTGGCATATAATCCTTTATGTGAGTTCTTGGTGATAGAAACCCAAACTCTATGTCTGGTTGAATTGTGAACAAAAAAGCCTTCATAATATGCTACTGCATTATAATCTCCCAACACCTCTTGGCCTTCATTCTCTATAAATGGCGCTTTCTTATCGAAAACTTTCCTTTTTGTCATACATAAAAGATCACATCCATTCGTAGTCTCTAATCTCACAGTATCACCTAAAGAATACACATTTATCCACATCAAATCATCTTCTTCAAAGTGATACACGTTCTTGTAAATACAAGAAGACACTACAAAAACCAATAATATTGATAATAACTTTTTCATTATATCTTTAGATGAGTTTAAACTAATTAATATCCCCCAAACTTTCTCACAAATGTCCCAATACCATGATTTGGCATATAACTATTTGTATACACAGGATGGACCCTACCTTGTGAAGCGTGATTGGTGTTTTGTTGGATGCCAAGGGACAGTCCCTAGGCATGAGCATTATGTAATAAATGCCTGTTCCACTTTTCTTTCTTAATTGTCTCGTCATTTTTACGGATGATTTGGTTGTAAATTATTGGTGTCCGATATATGTTTTTATAGTTAGATTAATATGTAACCCCAAAACATACTCTGGAAGATCATCATTCACGTATTGTTTGAATAGTTCTTTAACTTTTTTCTTACTATATAACAATGTTGGCTCAATGAATTGTATATCACAAATCTCCATCTTATATTTTGCCAAAATTCTGTTTATCTGAGTATACAGAGGCGACTGTATGAGTTCTTGTTTAAAGAGCTCGTTCTCTTTCTGAATCTTATCATTGAGTTTCGTATGAGAACGCCTTATGTGTCCTAATTCTTTTTCCAATTTAGAGGAGACAGAAATTGAGAGTTCCATTGGAAGTTCCAAGCTAATATCTGTAAGTTTGCTCAATCCATGTCTGGTTGCGATATATGATAAAATATGGTTCAAATTTGAGCTATATACATCTTGACTTTGGTCTATCCTGGGAAGGAAAACAAGTATTACATGTTCACCGCCTACAGCTTTGGGCCCATAGTCTATCCATTTACAGCTAAAGAGTGGTTCTCGATTTGAGGACAATGAATTCTGATAAGTTGCACGATCAAAAAACTCATAATGAGTATTAGTAAAGTGCTGATCGTTGAACTGACGACTCATCACGTGAACATAATAGTTATTTATGCTATCCAGGCTTTGATATTGGGCTTTACAATTTCCCCAAATACTCGCCAGTAAATATAACAAAAGATATCTATTCATAAAATTTAATTGTTTCAACAGAATCCCGATATGCCATAATCTGTTTTTGCTCCTTACGATGCTGACAATAGAGTGGTAACCCAACAAGAAGTGCTACTGTCATAACGGCTATAAATAACACATATTTCTTCACAAAATCTCTTTACTTTATTTATACACCTCCTCGCCATTCAGCATGATGGGGATTGCATCTCTTATCATTCCTTGTTTATTAGTCTTGTCTATCAGACTATCACCAAAGAATGTTAGATAGCAATTTTTAGGCTCATACAGTCTAATCACATGTTTTTCCTTCTTGTTTAACATTTCATATTCCTTTGGGAACAGCAACTTGGCATATTCCTGGACTGCAGAATCCGTGATCCTGCAGAATCTTCTTTCTATAGGAAAGATGGGATGTGCATTATCATGCGAGAATATCACATAATGACCATTCACCTTACACAGGTCAAATGGTGCATGATATTTTATATCGCTTATATCATACACAGGGAATACGACATACCGATAAATACTATCGTTGATATCTTTAGAGGCAATTCCCACATAGATAGAATCCCCTTGTTCGATATATTTCTTATTATCTTTATAAAGGAAATCCTGATAATCGGTTATCGCCTCAATCAAATCCTTATTCCTGATTTCAACAGTACACTCCAATTCGCTATTCTCCTTGTTCCCATTTTGGGCGCAGCTTGAGAATAAAAAAAGCACAAATAAACACACAAACTTATACATATAAATATAGAATTTTTATCATTAATATTTCCTGCTGGATTTGGAAAAAATATTGTAATACCAGTCAACCAGGAAAGATGGCGTCCCCAGTCACCTACGCCCCCCATCAATCATGACATGAATACTCTTGGGGAAACCTATATTGTTTTTCATATATAAATAATCATCTAAAGACAAAGCCATCTTTTGAAGATAATCCTTTATTTCTGGTATATCACATTTGCTGCCGAATATCTCATAATCCGCCCAAGAATTTTCGTAATCGCACCATCTTCCCCAACTACAGCTATCACCAAAGATGCGATAATTGTTGTATGGCATATTAAACAAAACAGTAGAAATGAAACCTCCAGACTGTAATTGCTCCCAACTTGTAGTAACTGGTATCTTCAGTTGAAACGCCGTATCTTCCACCGAATCCTCAACGATATAGAGAAAACGATCGCCACACGCTTGGCAAATCTTTTGGATAAGATGATAGGTATCTTCCATAAACAGCGGAGAGGAAATCAGAAGTGTTGTTTCATAAGCAGGTTGGAAAAGCATATTAACAGGAGATGTGCATATCTTAAATTCTGCAACTCCAACGGGCTTGAATACTTTCTGCATTTTGGGAGCACACTCCTGAAGATACTCATCAGTACTTAGAGCAAAGTCTGACAAGAACTTCGATGCATGACTGAAGCCATCACTGCTTTTCGTAACAGAAGAACCAAACATTTCTTCGTAATATACATCAGAATACTTCTTTAGACAATTTATAATTTCCATTGTTTAACCCTTCCAATCTTTCTTACCTTACGATTTATTCCAAACTACCAGACTCATCTATACCGACTTCCCGACAGACACAGTCTTTCAAATCATCGCATGTCACATACCACGAACGGACGCCATTCTGGCATACAATTCACAATTTATAGACACACCTCCTCGCCATTAAGTTTTACAATGACTTTATCTCTTGGACTGCCACATTTGTAGGTTTTATCAATCAAGCTGTCGCCAAGGAACGTTAGATAGCAATCTGTGGGGTGGCAAATATCCAGGATTTTCCCTTTAGGATTATCTTTATATTCGTTGGGAAAAAGAATCTTTGAATACTTGATATATGCATCATCAGAAAGAACACTAAATCTTCTTTCCTGGCGGATAATCATTGACAGAAGAGCATGCGAGTATAATACGTGGTGTCCATTTACTTTGCAAAGGTCAAAGGGAGCAAGCACAGGAAGAATCAACATACCACGAACAGGACTTAGGTAATATCGATATATGCTGTCATTAATATCTCTTGACCAAATGCCTACATAGACAGAATCTCCTGATTCAATATCTTTTTTGTATTCGCTATACATCATATTCTGGTATTCTGTAATCGCTCCTACCAGATCCTTATTTCTGATTTCAACAGTACACTCCAATTCGCTATTCTCCTTGTTGTCATCTGATGTGCAACAGGAAAAAAGGCCAAGTAGCATTATCAGTTTAATGGCTTTTTTATTCATATATCGAAATGATTTAATTAATTTGGTGGCAAAGGTAGAGAAATATCATTAAAACGCCAAAAATGAAATAGCTTTTTTTCGTCAGAATATCCAGAAACCAAGCCTTACAAAGCGTCAAAAAACTCTATACGACAGCAAGTTACAGAAATAATTCGTCAAAATTCGTCAAAAGCATATTAGCGCCTGAACAAGGCTTTTCTAAACCAGTTGGAGGGCAGCGTACTCTCAAGTGGCGTCGCTGCAATTTGCTTTTTTTTGAAAAGTACCTAAGGAATAGATGATTTGTTGATTCTCACCTTCTCCAGTCCATGATCTCTCTGAACACAACCTATAAATTACATTTTATTCATAAGTTCATACAAATAGGCAGGGCTTTGCACATACAATTCACCTTCTTCATCTTGCAACATTTCAATTAAAGGAGAATTATATACACGTTCCATCGCTTGTTCTATAGAGCAGCCTGTATCTTCTATCACATACTTAACCAATTCGCTCAAAGCATAATTAGTCAGGTAAGTAGCCATTTGATTATGTGTTGGCTGATTCATACGCTTTCAACTTTTATTTTCCTGAGAAAAGCTAAGGCCTGTTCCGTCCCCAAATAGTACTGCAGGTCAAGATACTTGTCCTGAAGCAACTTAGCAGCCTCTTCCGGAGAATAAATACCCTCATGATAGTTTGTAATTTGCAGAACCACACCATCATCAGCAATTGGCCCAATAACAACATCGAAATCATGTATTGTCTTAGTATTCTTTCTATTGCGGTTAGCATCCACAAACAAGAACCATTCTGTAGTAGCTTTCTCCGGAAAGACCTTGACTTTCAAGTTTGACTTCATAGCTGTATCATCAAACTCATAAGTAATCAGAGTTGGTGTACCACCAAAAAGACGAGCTTTTTTTTGCGCCATACGGATTGCTGTATTTCTATCGGGCGTAAGATAGAACCCTTTGCCAAAGTCCTTATACTGCAAGCCCTTAGCAAGATCTATCACCTCAATATCTACATTTGTACCATGATAAAGTATCATGACAACGTTCCTCCATTCTTTTGACAGATGATAAGCAAGTCATCAATAGTCTCATCCATAGACTGCAGATGTTCCACATCATAAAATTCAATTAGGAATGAAAGCCCTTTATGCTTATGAAGATATTGGAAAGCAGCTTGCCTAGTCATAGCAAACCGTTTTCCAAAAGCATGAATGCATGCCGTCAAGAAGGGTATCTCATACTTGCTCATATCTTTATGATTGTTTATATTGCTGCAAAGATAAAGATAATTTCCGAAAGTTCCAAACTTTTAAGAAAAAATATAATTAATCAAAAAGTCGGAGTTGAGGAGCAAGGTGTCGGTTCTTGTGATCATTTTCATCTCTATAACTTTTGTATTACACCAAACGAAATACCTGTTCCTCTCTTCATGCTTAATTGTCTCGTCATATTTATGGTTTATTTTAATTCACCAGACCAAAGGGACATTCTGCCCCCTTGTTTACTTGGTCTTTAAAAACTGGGATTCGTATTTTTTATCCATTTTGACAGAAACATTTAGTTCCTTGCACATCCGATTAAAGTCAGACTCAGCCATTGGACCAAATACTTTGGCATCCTGCTTGCGAATAATCCAATAGCAATCTTGTATGCTAAGCATTTTGTCCAAGAGCGTCTTCAGACTATCTGTCGCGTCTTGAGAATGTATAGTGGAATCTGAATATTCCTTATATGTGTCGATATAATACTCACGATAATATGTACTATCTGGTTTTTGATATGCTATTATAAAATTATTGTAAATGATAACGCAAAAGTATACCAACAAATAATTCAATAGTATACCAGTCCAAAAGAGCGCTGCAAATATACAAAGAGTTGGTTATACATTACTTTTTTCTATTAATTTTTTTGTTTCTTTAATACGATATGACGTACCTGTCATGTTGACGAGATACGATTTGTGACACAGTCTGTCTACTAGAGCGGAGCACAAGACTTTATCCTTGAGCACCTCTTCCCACCTCGTAAAAGGCAGGTTCGTGGTGATGATGGTAGCTCTCTTTCCTGTCCGCAGAG